>CAZQHA010000001.1:0-33041 GCA_964592795.1 uncultured Planctomycetaceae bacterium
AGTTCCACGAGCGCAGCCTCGACACGGACCTCGCGCTCGCGCTGGTGCGCAAGATCCAGATGGAGGCGCGCGCGGACCTCAAGGTCGTCGTGATGTCGGCGACGATCGCGCACGAGCGCTTGTCGGAGTACCTCGGCGGCGCGCCGGTGCTCGAGAGCGAAGGTCGCCTGCACCCGGTCGAGATCGTGTACGCGCCGCCCGTCGCCGGGCGTCCGTTGCCCGCGGTCGCCGCGGACGGTGTCGCGAGCGCGCTCGAGCGCACTCGCGGCGACGTGCTCGTGTTCCTGCCGGGCGTCGGCGAGATCCGGCGGACGCGCGACGAGATCGCGTCGACGTGCGCGCGGCACGGGACCACCGTGCACGAGCTCTACGGCGATCTTCCGGCGGACGCCCAGGACGCCGCATTGCGGCGCGGCGACCGACGACGCGTCGTTCTCGCGACGAACGTCGCAGAGACGTCGGTGACCGTCGAGGGTGTCACGGCCGTCGTCGACACCGGCTTCGCGCGCACGCTGCGCTTCGATCCGAACGTCGGGCTCGATCGACTCGTGCTCGGTCGCATCTCGCGTGCGTCGGCGGAACAACGCGCCGGCCGCGCGGGACGACTCGAGCCCGGCGTGTGCATCCGATTGTGGAGCGAGCTCGACCACCGCGCGCTCGCGGCGCAAGAGCTCCCGGAGATCCAGCGCGTCGACCTCGCGGGCCCCGTGCTCCAGCTCCTGTGCTTCGGCGAGCGCGACGTCCAAGAGTTTCCGTGGCTCGAGCCGCCGAGCGAGGCATCGATCGAGAGCGCGCACGAGCTGCTCGAGTCCCTCGGCGCGACGGAGCGGCGCGGCGTGACGCCGCTCGGCAAGTCGATGGCAGCGATCGCCGCGCATCCACGCATCGCACGTCTCTCGATCGCGGGTGCGGAGCTCGAAGTCGCGGACAAGTGCGCGCTCGCCGGTGCGTTGCTCGCCGAGCGCGACCCGTTCCTGCGCGCGCCGCGCGGAGCTCGCTCGCCGAGCGCACGGCGTTCCGATTCCGACTTGCTCGACCGAGTGCGCGCGCTCGAGTCGTTCGAGGACTCGGGGTCGACACGATCCTTGGTCGGCGACTTGAACGAAGGGGGTGCTCGTTACGTGCTGCGCGTCCGCGACGCACTGCTCCGCGATCTCGAGCGGGCCGATGTGCGCTCGCGTCGACCCAACGGCATGTCGACCGACGAAGCGTTCTTGCGATCCGTGTTTGCAGCCTACGCCGATCGACTCGCGCGTCGCCGAGACAACGATCCGCGACGCGGCGTCGTGATGGGCGGTCGCGGCATTCGACTCGCGGACGAGAGCGCGGTCGAGGACCACGAGCTGTACGTGTGCGTCGACATCGACGCCGGAGGGAAGGGCGAGCGAGCCGAGGCGCTCGTGCGAATGGCGTCGGCGGTGGAGCGCGACTGGCTCCCGAAGGAGCGCGTCTCGACTTCGGTCGTCGTCACCTTCGACGAAGCGCGCGAACGCGTCGTCGCGTCGAAGCGCACGCTGTTCGGCGACCTCGTGATCGAGGACGTGCAGTCGGGGCTGCCGAGCGCCGATGAGGTCGAGCGCGTCCTCGCCGAGGCGGCGTCGACGCGACTCGAGCGAGCGCTCGACCTCGACGAGGACGTCGCTGCGTTCCTCGGCCGAGTCGCTTGGCTGAAGAAGTGGATGCCCGATCTCGAGCTCCCGTCGTTCGACGCGTCCGCGCTGCGCGAGTGGCTCCCCGAGCTCTGCGCCGGCGCGCGCTCCTTCGAAGACCTGCGAAAGCGACCGCTGGTCGAGTTCCTGCGCTCGAAGCTCGACTGGAAGTCCGCGCGCGCGCTCGAACAAGAAGCACCGGAGCGCATCGTGGTGCCGAGCGGCCGCTCGGTGCCGCTGCAATACGAAGCGGACAAGGCACCAGTGCTCGCCGCGCGAATCCAAGAGCTGTTCGGCTGGGCCGACTCACCGCGACTCGCCGGCGGGAGAGTGCGTGTCGTGTTGCATCTTCTCGCTCCGAATCAACGACCGCAGCAAGTGACCGACGACCTGCGCAGCTTCTGGAACGGCGCGTACGCCGAGGTGCGCAAGGAGCTGCGAGCTCGCTACCCAAAGCATGCCTGGCCCGAAGACCCGTGGAACGCGCAAGCCGAACGTCGACCCAAGCGAATGCGCTAGAGGCTTGTGATCGTTTTGAGCACCTGTTTACGCGTAGTACGCGCGTGTCAGCGGACCGGCCCGATGTCGTCGATCCGTTCCGTGATCGTCATCCATGCACTTCCATCCGGATGAAGCACGACGATGTCGAACACGCAATCGCCGGTTGTCTCGAAGCGCACGGTTGCGACGAAAGCCTCGTCTGATGTCGGCGCGACCTCGCTCATGACCGTCAGACACGCCGTTCTCGGAACGATCTTTACCGGGCGGCCCCCGATCACTTCGCCCCAAGGGGTCCAGAGCCGAAAGGTGATTCGCGCGAGGCCGACGGTCGGGGGCGAAGGTTCGATCACAAGATCGGTGGCGGATGGCCGGTCGATCGATTTGGCCAAGTAGCCGATTGCAACCGTCAGGGCCATTCCGACGAGCAGACAACCGACGAGCAACCAATTGAGGACTGTGCTTCGCGAAACCATCCGACGGCGGATTCTAGTCGCGCCACCTAGCGGCTCGGCGCCGACTGGCCTTCGGCCAATCGATCACCCCTTCAGCCGCCCACTCATCCACGTCCCGATCGCCTCGATCTCCTCGAGGCACACCTCGTGACCCATCGGGTACGTGTGCCACTCGACGTCGGCGCCGAGCTCGACGAGCCGGTCGCGGAGCGCCACGCCGCGCGCGAACGGCACGATCGGATCCTGCGTGCCGTGTGCCTGGAGCACGGCGATCGAACGATTGGCGGGCGAGACCTCCGCATCCAGCGTGTCGCCGAGCACGAGGAGTGTCGACAGCGCGATCAGCCCGCACATCGGCTGCGTCTGCCGCAGCGCCACGTGCGCCGCGATCGCTCCGCCTTGCGAGAAGCCCGCGAGCACGATCCGCCGGCTGGGCACCCCGCGCTCATTCTCGCGCGCGATCAGCGCCTCCACGCGTGCCGCGGATCGGCGGATGCCGGCGTCGTCGTGCCGCCTCTCGAGGTTCGTGTCGAAGATGTCGAACCAGGCCGGCATGACGGCCCCGCCGTTCACCGTCACCGGCATCCGCGGCGCGTGCGGGAACACGAAGCGCACCGCGAGCGACGGCGAGAGCCCTAGATAAGGGACGATCTGTACGAAGTCGTGGCCATCGGCGCCCAGGCCGTGCAGCCAGATGACCGAGTACTGGGCCGGCGTCGAGGGCTCGATCTCGACGCACGGCAGGAGGTCCGAGCTCGTGTTCATGCGCGTGGAAAGGGCGCCAATGATGCAGAGATTCTTGGAAGTCGTCCACACGCGCGGCGTCGCACCGCGTACTCGCGCCGCGCGCCCGATGAGTTATCTTTCTCGCCGGAGCTCTTGACGGCGGAACTCCAATTGCTCTGGTCGGTTGGACGCGACCTCGAGAATGTCGATCGGATCCCGACTCACTCGCATTGCGCTGACTTGGATCGTCGCCTCGGTCCCGTGCTGGGCTCAGTCGACGATCGTCTTCGATCCCTCGCGCGATCTGCCCGAGTTCGACGCCTGCTCCTTGTCGGAGTACCACGATCTCTATCCGATCGACCGGTACGCGCTGCGGAAGGGCAACGAGGTCACGCGGGAGGAGCTCGACGAGATGCGCCGCTCGTGGAACGAGGAGCGCGAGCGCGTCGGCAGGCAGATCCAGCTCTTCGCCACGGATCCGCGTGAGGCGTGGCTCTACTCGCTCAAGAAGCAGCTCGGCAAGCATTCTGGGTTCTCGAGGCTCTCGTACACGATCGAGCGGCCGTCGCCGGGCGTCGCGCTTCTCGTCGAGAAGCCCTACCGCGAGGACACGGAGCATTCGGCCAAGGTGAGCGCGCTCCTCGCGCCCTGGCTCGCCAAGCTCGACGAGCTCTTCACGGCGCGCGTCGTGACGCCGCTCTCGCTGTCGCGGCGCGAAGGGTTCCCGCTGTGGACGATCGCGATCCTCTCCAGCGAAGCGAGCTATCGGCAATACTTGAGCACAGAACCTGACCGAGCCGTCGTGCGCCGGCCGGCGCGCTACGACCCCCGGCTCAAGATGGTCGTCGGCTATCTGGCCTCGCTGCCGAGCGAGAAGGACGCGCCGGAGTGGCGCACGCCCGTCCTCGCCGAGTTCGTGCGCGAGATGCAGCACGCGTACTACGGCGGGCCCGGAGATCGGCCGGGCTCGCTCTGGTTCAACCGCGGGCTCGCGGGATACCTCGCCGGCGCGGACGCCGCGACGACGGCGGACTTGGACAGGCCCGCGATCTCCACCGAGCTCCTCGCGCGCGTCGTCGACGCCTACCACAACAAGGGCGATCGCGACGTGATCCTCCATCCCGTCGACGATCTCGTCCAGGCGCGCGACGAGCGCGACGTGATGCTGCTCAGCGGCAATCGCTCGCAGTTCCTCGCGGCCGCGCCGACTCCGCCCGAGCAGGTGATGTGGGCCTTCGACGCGCAAGCGGTGCTGTGGATGCACTTCCTTCAGCACGGACAGGGCGGGCGCTTCAAGGATTCGTTCGACAAGTTCCTGGCGTCCGCGATGCAAGGACAGGCGGACCTCGTCGCGTTTCGCCTGGCGTTCCTCTCGTTCGACTTCCCGACGCTGAACCGCGACTTCTACAAGTACCTCTTCAAGGAGCACGAGCGCCTGCTCCCAGGTAAGAAGAAGATCGACATGGCTCCGCTCGCGGCGCTCTTCGACGACCGCGATCCGCGCAAGTCGCCCTTCGGCGCGCCGCCGCCTCTACCGAAGCCGACCGCGCCCGCTGCGACCGAGATGCCGGCCGTCAGCCTCGCGGACATCGCGGTCGATCGATCGGACGCCGAGCCGCGGCACGGGATGGCGCTCGTGCTCGCGCGCAAGGGCGATCTCGAAGCCGCGCTCGCGGAGCTGCGCGAGCTCGCGAACTCCCGGCCCGCGCCGCCCGAGGACGTCCGCATCGCGCGCGACATCGAGCGCATCGAGCAGACGATCCGCCTGCGCGACGGCTACTTCGAGTACTTGCGCAGCTCCGGCAATCCGTACGTCACCGTGTACCAGCACCAACAGCTGACGACCCCGATCCAGGGTCTCGAGGACGGCTACGTCCTGTTCGGATCGAACCCGCTCGGCGTCTCGAAGATCCCGCTGAAGTCGATCCCGCCGTTCGAGATCGCGCGCCAAGCCGGGCTCAAGGAGGAGCAAGGCGGCACCGAGCCGTGGGCGCGCTTCTATCCGTACGTCCTCGCCGGCGAGTCGAAGTGGGAGAAGCTCCTGAAGGACGACTCCCCGGGCTCCGTCGCGCTGCGCGAGGACGCGCGCGATTGGTACGCCGACCTCCTGCGCACGGGCGAGGTCGCGATCGAGCTCGACGCGCTGTCGCAGGGCGAGCTGCCGAAGACCGCGGCGCGCGCGACACCCTGGCTGCGCTCGATCAAGAAGCTGATCACGAGGTACGACGACGTGCCGCTCTTGCAGCGCAACCTCGACAAGCTGCGCCAGCTCACGACGGCGGCGGCGCTCGCGACGTACGTCGAGAAGGATCCCGCGAAGCTCCTGCACGGGCAGGTGACGTCGATGGGGGATGGAACGGTGCACGTCGTGTACGAGTTCAACGACGCCGGCGAATGCTCCGACTTCGTGAAGGACCTCGGCTACTTGAAGGACATGCGCACGCAGCTCGGGCCCGCGATCAAGCTCGAGGCCGATTCGACGTGGAAGTGCGCCGATGGCGCGTTCGCGGGCATCGGTGGGGCGTGCTACCGGCACATGCTCCGATTCGCGGCGCCGCTGCGGGTGTCGTGCGACTTCCGGTACTCGCCCTCCGGCGGGAATCCGAAGACGGGGCCGACGTTCCTCTTCGGCATGTGCGATGATCGCGCGGGCAACTACCTGGCTTCCGTCAACTTCGGCGGTCTCGCGGTGATCGATCTGGCCACCAAGGTCGCGAAGGTCGATCAGGATCCGGAAAGCTCGCCGATCAAGCACGGCCGCGTATACGCTCTCGAGCTCCACCACGACGGCACGACGGTCAGCACATGGCTCGACGGAAACAAGGTGCGCGAGTCCGCGGTCGGCACCCGGAAGAGCGGCGATCTCTTCTGGTGGTTCAATACCGACTACCCGCTGGCGGTGCAGCGCATCGAGATCCACGGCAAGATCGACCAGGCCGTGACCGACACCTTGCGCGCCGAGCACATCGCGAAGGCGCTCGCCGAAGCCGGATTCCAGTGAGCGGCACGCCGGCCGAGCGTGCGGCCTAGGAGAGCGCTGCGCGCATGGAGCTCTTGCAACCCGAGGACGCGTCGTCTCCGCCGACGGCGCCGCCGGCCTTCACGATCGTCTCGCCGCGACGTGTCGTCGTCTCGCCGGCGATCTTCGCCGTCAACGTGCTCGTCTTCGCGGCCATGGTGGTGAGCGGCGTTTCGTTCGTCACGCCGACCGGTCAGGAGCTGCTCCGCTTCGGCGCGAATCACGGACCGCTCGTCGCGGGGAGCGAATGGTGGCGGCTCCTGACGAGCGCGTTCGTCCACGTCGGCATCCTGCACATCGGGCTCAACATGTGGGTGTTCCGCTCGCTCGGCCCGACGGCGGAGCGGCTCTTCGGCAACGCCGCGTTCCTGCTCGCGTACCTCGCGAGCGCGATCGGCGCGTCGCTCGCGAGCATCCTGTGGAATCCCGCGGGAGTTTCGGCCGGCGCCTCGGGCGCGATCTTCGGCGTCGCCGGTGCGTTCCTCGCGTTCTTCCTGCGCCACCGGCAGGCGATGCCGAAGGAGCTCTTCCGCGCGATGACGAAGAGCATGATCACCTTCGTCGCGATCAACACGCTGTTCGGCCTGATGGTGCCGGGCATCGACAATGCGGCGCACCTCGGCGGCCTCTTCACCGGCTTCCTCGCGGGCTTCGCGCTGGAGCGCGACGTCACCGTGCCGCCCGTGCTCGACCGCCGGCGCGCCGTGCGCGCGCTCGTCTTGTTCGCCGCTCTCGCGGCGCTCGCGCTCGCCGTTCCCGCGCGCGTCGCCCGCGATCCCGCGGCGGGTGCGCGACTACACTCGATGCGCGTACAGGAGGCGATGCGACGTGAGGATTGGCCTGGAGTCGTCCGCGTCGCCGACGAGTGGATCGCGATGCTGCCCGACGACGGACACGCGTGGCAATCGCGCGGCATCGCTCACTTGGAGCTCGGCGACTCGAGAACGGCTCGCGCCGACTTGGACCGAGCGATCGAGCTTCGCGACGATCTGCCGTTCTCGTTCAACGCGCGGGCGTCGTTGCGAGTCACCGAGGGTGACGTCGAGGGCGGGTTGCGCGACTTCGACGCGGCCGTGAGGCTGCGGCCAGACGATCCCTGGCTCACCGTGCGACGAGCGCACGCGCGATACCACGCTCGGGACTGGACCGGCGCCCTTCGCGACTTCCAGGCCGTCGCTGCACTCGACACGGGCGAGCTGGGTGGCGAAGCGCATCTCTTCGCGTGGATCTTGCGGTCGAGGCTCACAGCGCGGAACGCCGCGGACGCGGGCCTTCGCGAGGCGCTGGGAAGCGTGACGAGCACGGGTTGGAGCCCGATGCAACGCCACGTCGCAGCGCACTGGCTCGGCGAGCTCTCGGAGGAGCGCCTGATCGCGGAGTCCCCGGGGGAGGAGCTCTCGACGACGCGCTACTACGTGGGAATGAAGCAGGTCTTCGACGGCGATCGAGCGGCGGCGGAGGCGAGCTTCCGCGCGTGCGTCGAATCGAGCGCGGGCTCGTGGGCGTTCGAGGCTGCGCACGCGGCGACTGAGCTCGCGTTGCTCGCGGAATGATCGTCAACGCACCTTGACGCATCGCGCGCGCGCGCGGAGCATGCGCCGATGATCGACGAAGAGCGTGTAGTGCTCGTCGGGCCCGACGGCCGGGACCTCAGGGACGGCGCGGGAACGGTGTCGACCGCCGGGAAGCAGGAAGCGCACCGCAAGGGGCTCCGTCACCGCGCCGTCTCGGTGTTCATCCTCGACGAGGGCCGCGTGCTCATCCACCGGCGCGCGAGCGGGAAGTATCACTCGAGCGGCCTGTGGACGAACGCCTGCTGCACGCACCCGCGGGCAGGCGAGTCGCCGGCCGACGCCGCGGCGCGCCGTCTCCACGAGGAGATGGGCATCGCGTGCGAGCTGCGCGAGCTCTTCCATTTCGAGTACTGCGAGCCGGTCGGCGGTGGCCTCGTCGAGAACGAGTTCGATCACGTGTTCGTCGGCCACTGGCGCGGCTCGCCGAGGCCCGACGCGTCGGAGGTGGCGGCCTGGCGCTGGGTCACGGCGCGCGAGCTCGAGCGCGAGATCGAAGACGATCCCTCGCGCTTCACATGCTGGCTGCGGCAAGCGCTGCCGCGCGTCCTCGAGCTGACCGGATCGCGGACGTGAGCGCGATCCTCCAAGGCCTCAATCCCGAGCAGCGCAAGGCCGTCACGACGGTGAACGGGCCCGTGCTCGTGCTCGCGGGCGCCGGTTCCGGAAAGACGCGCGTGATCACCGTGCGCATCGCCTGGCTCCTGTCGCAGCGCGTCGCGCCGTCGAGCATCCTCGCGGTCACGTTCACGAACAAAGCCGCGACCGAGATGCGCGAGCGCATCGCGAAGCTGGTCGGGAAGGAGCGCGCGAGCGAGCTCACCGTCGGCACGTTCCACTCCTTCTGCGTGCGCGTGCTCCGCGAGCACGCCGAGGAGATCGGCCTCTCGAAGAAGTTCTCGATCTGCGACTCGTCGGATCAGCTCGCGGCGCTCAAGGGCGCGCTGCGCGAGCTGCGGATCGGCGAGGCGGCGATCCAGCCGAGCGCGCTGCAGGCGCAGATCTCGCTCTTGAAGAACCGCTGCATGTCGGCCGCGCAGTTCCTTGAGAAGGCCGCCGACGACCGCGACGAGCTGATCGGCCGCGCGTGGCAGAAGTACGAGGAGCATCTGCGGCGCGCGCGGACGCTCGACTTCGACGATCTCCTGACGATGACGCTGCGCCTCCTGCGCGAGTCGGCGAAGGTCCGCGACGCACTGGCGAAGCGCTACCGCTACGTGATGGTCGACGAGTACCAGGACACGAACGCGCCGCAGTACGAGATCGTTCGCGCGATCGCGGGGAAGCACCGCAACCTGTGCGTCGTGGGCGACGACGACCAATCCATCTATGGATGGCGCGGCGCCGACGTGCAGAAGATCCTCGGCTTCGAGCGCGACTTCTCGCCGGCGACCGTCGTGCGGCTCGAGACGAACTACCGTTCGACCGAACCGATCCTCGCCGCGGCGAACAAGGTGATCGAGCACAATCCCCATCGGCACGGGAAGACGCTGCGCTCGGCGATCGGCGCCGGCGATCCGGTCGCGATCCAGCGGCTCGAGGACGAGACCGCCGAGGCCGACCACGTCGCGATCGAGATCCAGAAGCTCGTCGGGCGCGGCGCCGCGCGCCTCTCCGACTTCGCGATCCTCTTCCGCACGGCGACGCAGCCGCGCGCGTTCGAGGCGCAGCTGCGCGCGCGCGGCGTTCCGTACGTCCTCGTCGGCGGCATGTCGTTCTTCGACCGCAAGGAGGTGCGCGACGTGCTCGCGTACCTGCGCCTGGTCGACAACCCCGACGACGAGGTGTCGCTCCTGCGCGTGATCAACTGCCCGCCGCGCGGCGTCGGCAAGTCGACGGTCGAGCGCGCGCTCGAGCACGCGACCGAGAACGGCATCTCGGTGAACAAGGCCTTCGAGAGCACGATCGAGGGCGTGTCGCCCGCCGCGATGGACGCGGTGCTCTCGTTCCGCGAGCGGCTCGCTGCGTTCACGAAGCGCGGAGCGCGCGCCGAGCTCGTGTCGCTCGTGCGCGGCGTGATCGAGGCGGTCGACTACCGCTCCGAGGTCGACCGCGCCTATCCCGACGCGTCGACGCGCGAGGACCGCTGGTCGACCGTCATGGAGATCGTGAACTTCGCCGAGAACCACGTGCGACGGAACAAGTCCGCGACGCTGTCGAGCTTCCTCGAAGCGCTGACGCTGTCGGCCGAGGACGACAAGAGCGAGAGCGACTCGAAGTCCGGCGACGCGGTGACCTTGATGACGCTGCACGCCGCGAAGGGGCTCGAGTTCCCGCGCGTGTTCCTCGTCGGCGTCGAGGAAGGTCTCCTGCCGCACGCCCGCTCGGTCGCGGAGGACACCGTCGAGGAAGAGCGGCGGTTGATGTACGTCGGCATCACGCGCGCGCAGCGAGTGCTGACGATCACGATCACGAAGACGCGCGCGAAGTACGGAACGCGCGTCGAGAGCATGCCGTCGCGCTTCCTGTTCGAGATGACGGGCCAGAAGCCGCCGAAGGGATGGCGGGCGCTGGGGTCGGACCTGAGTCCTGCCGCGACGGCTCGAGAAGCAGCGCCGCCGAAGTCGCGATCAAGGCGCTGAAGCCGCGCTGCGAGCTCCCGCCTCGACCACGCGCGTCACGACGTTGATGTTGCCGTGCGTCGCCTTCGAGTAAGGACACTCGCGGTGCGCGGCCTCCACCAGCTGATTCGCGACTTCCGGGTCGACGCCGGGCAGGCTGACGTCCATTCGCGCTTGGAGCAGGTAGCCGCCGCCGCCGGTGCCCAAGTCCACCTCGGTGTCGATCGCGACCTCCTCCGGCAGCTTTATCTTCATCTTCCCGGCCACGAGCTTCATCGCCGACAGGTAGCAGGCGGACCAGCCAACCGCGAACAGCTGCTCGGGATTCGTGCCCGTTCCCGCTCCGGGAGCGGAAAGCTCGACGTCGAGGCGACCGTCGCTCGTGCGCGCCGATCATCCCTCTCGGCCACCCACGATGTGCGCCTTCGCGGTGTAGATCACCTTGTCGATCTGCGTCGTAGCTTGTGTCATCGCTGGTTCTCCTTGGTTGGAGACGCCAGTCGACCACATCTCCCCCGCGCGTCGGTGCGGCGAGTTCAGGTATTCTTCGGAGCGACGCGAACTGACGCGCGCAGCAGCGGCGCCCTGGAGACAACGCGCCATGCCCAACGGCAAGCCCGGCGACCATCCGTACACCGACGTCGTCCTCCACGGTCGAGACGTCTACTCGAAGCGTGCGGACGAGCTCGTCCGCGAGATCGCGTCGCTCGTCGGCGACAGGGAGCGCCGCGCGCTCGCGGACATGCTGTTCCTGCAATACAACGAGTTCGAGAAGCCCGACGTCGAGAGGCTCGAGCGGGTCTTGATCGAGATGCGCGACAAGGCTCGCAGCGACGCGCGCGCGCGCGGCTACGAGGCCTGAGTCGTTCGCGCGCGCAGCTGGCCGCAGGCGCCCTCGACGTCCTGTCCGGCCGAGCGGCGCAGCTTCGCAAGCACTCCGCGCGCGTGCAGGTAGTGCGACATCGCGCGCGCGCGATCGAGCGACGGCCGGCGGTAGTCGAGCCCGTCGACCGTGTTGTAGGGGATGAAGTTCAGGATGCCGTGGCGGCCTTGCAGGAGCGTCGCGATGCGCTCGAGCTCGCCGTCGCCGTCGTTGACGCCCTCGATCAGCGTCCACTGGTACTGCACGGGATGTCCCGTGCGCCGCGCGTAGCGCTCGGCGAGCTCGATCAGCTCCTCGGGCGCGATCTGCGGCGCGTTCGGCAGGAGCTCGGCGCGCAGACGAGCGTCGGTCGTGTGCAGCGACAGCGCGAGCGCCGGCTTCACGTCGTGCGACGCCAATCGATCGAAGAGCCGCGCGTCGCCGCCGATCGTCGAGAACACGAGGTCCTTGTGCCCGAATCGACCGGCGCCGCCGAGCCACGACAGCGCCTCGAGCACCGCCGGCAGGTTGTGCGACGGCTCGCCCATGCCCATGAAGACGACGCGGCGCAGCGCTCGTCGGCGTCGCGCGTGCACGACCTGCGCCAGGATCTCGGCGCTCGTGAGCTGGCGCAGCAATCCCGATCGTCCCGTCATGCAGAACGTGCACGCGACCGCGCAACCGACCTGCGTCGAGACGCACACGCCCTCGCGCAGGAGCAGGACGCTCTCGATCGTCTTGCCGTCGGCGAGCTCGTGCACGAACCGCGCGGAGCCGTCCTCGCCGGCGTGCTCCGACACCGGACGGACGATGCCGTCGAGCTCCGCTTGCAGCGCGGGCAGCATGTCGAGCACCGCGCGCGGCAGCGGATGCTCGCGCACGCTGCGCAGCGACTCGAGCGGCTTGCCGAGCAGCCACGCGCGCACCACGAGTTGGACGTGCGGCGGCTTCGCGCCCGCGGCGCGCATCCTTTCGCTGATCGCGTCGATCCGCGGGGCGTTCATTTCGCGATCACCGCGCTCATCGCGAGTTGTCCGAGCCACCCGGCGCCCAGACACAGCACGATCGTTCCGACGACGTTGGCCGTCGCCAGGCCCGGGTTGTGCTGCTGCACGAGCACGAGCGTCTCTTGGTTGAACGACGAGTACGTCGTGAAGCCGCCCAGCACTCCCACACCGAGCGTGAGCCGCAGCGTCGGGTGGAGCGCCGGTAGTTGAAGGAGCGCTCCGAGCAGGAACGAGCCCAACGCGTTCACGGCGATCGTGCCGTACGGGAAGGCGCCGCCGAATCGTTCGAGCGCCCAGAGCGACACGAGGTACCGGCACCCCGATCCGATCGCGCCGCCGACGCAGACCCACAGGAAGCGATCCATCGATCCGCTCAGTGTGCCCCGGGCGGCGCGACCGAGGCGCGTCGGATCCGACTTTTCTCCGTGGCGGACAGCGTCGGCGTCGCTTCGGCGCGTTTCGCGACTGCGCGCGCGGCCTCCGTCGCGCCGGCGCGCAGCGCGTGCCGCACGAGCAGCTCGTACGTCGCGGCTTCCGGCGCGAACGTGAGCAGCCGGTCCGCGACTCGGTTCGCGACCGTGAACTGTCCGACGCCCAGGCTCACCTCGAAGAACTGGCCGCCGAGGCGCAGCGTGTCCGCGCGCGCGGTCTCGACCGCGGAGGCTTCGACGAGCGTCCCGGTGCGGCTGCGTACGTTCTGGCTGCGCAGGTTCGTGTAGCGCGTGATCCGCTCCGCGAGCTCGTGCGGCATGTCGGGCGCGCTCGCGTACACGTCGATGTAGCGGCGCCGCTCGATCAACGTCTCGAAGAGCTCGCCCGCGAGGACCTTGCGGTGCGGCAGCGCGACCTCGCCCTTCTCCTTCAACCGATCGAACAGCTCGAGCATGTCGGCCTGCAACGACGCTCGATTGCACAAAACCACGAAGTCCCTCAGCTCGCGAGCTCCGGCCGTGCCTTCGAGGATCTGGGCGGCGATCGCGCGCGCCAGGTCGGCGATCGCGGATGCGGCGGCGGGGTACGCGCTGCCGAGCGCGTCGATCTCGTCGAGCAGGATCGACTCGCGGACGCCGGCGAAGCCCTCTTCGTTCGCCACACCCTGCTCGTAGCACCACACGTAGTGCTCCAGCGCCTCCGCGTAGCGGCCCTGGAGCGAGAGCGACAGCGCGTAGTTCATTCGCGCGATGGGATCGGTCGGGCTCGCCTCGTGCGCCTTGCGCGCGACGCGGTGCGCGTTCGCGGTCGCGAGGGCCTCCTCCGCGCGCGCGAGGAACGTGTCGGCGTCGACGAGGCCCGTCATGCGGCCCAGCTCGAGCCCGCCGGCGTTCAAGAAGAGCAGCGTCGGGTACTCGCGCACGCGGTAGCGCCGCGCCAGGAGGAAGGCCTTCTCCGAATCGACCGTGATCGCGATCGTCTTCTCGCCGAGCCAGCGGTGCACGCGCTCGTCCTTCCACGTCGTCGCGTCGAGCTTCTTGCACGTCGGCGACCAGCTCGTGCAGAAGTCGACGAGGATCGCCTTGTCGTCCTTCTTCGCCGCGGCGCGCGCGCCGGCGAAGTCGAGCTCCTGGAACGGCGCCTGCGCGTCCGCGCGAGCGCACAGGAGCGCGGCGGCAGCGCACACGAGGAGTCGTCGACGCATGAGCGATGGAACGGCCGAGGCGGACCCGCGTTCCGCGGCCCCAAGCCACTGGCCGAAGATACGCCCCTACGGCGCCGCGCTCCAATTCGTGTGCGCGCGGAACCCGGCGTTTTACGCGCTACGGGCGCAGGAAGACGCGCGTGCCCTCGATCGCCAGGTGGAAGACGCGATCGATGTCGGGCTGCAGGAGGCGCACGCAGCCATGCGACGCCGGCTGCTCGATCCAATTCTTGGGAGCGTCGCCCGTGTATCCGTGGAATCCGATGCCGCTCTTCCCGATGCCGGACTCGTCGAGCGCGATCCAGTAGCCGCCCAGGATGTTGCGCGGGTCGCGCGGCGCGATCACCTCGCGCGTCTCCGGATGGGTCCACTCCGGGTCGAGCACGCGCCTCGTGATGCGCGTGTCGCCCGCCGGCGTCGGTGAATCCTCCGCGCCGAGACCGACCGCGAGATGCGCGACGAGCAGCGGCGCCGACCGCTCCGGCGATCCGCGCCAGATCGACATCCGGTAGCTCTGCTTCGACACGACGATCGAGAGGCTCTTGTCGGAGAGGTCGAGCACCTTGAGCTCCTGGCCGACGCGCAGCTTGCGCTCGTCGTAGCCGTGGTTCAGGTAGCGCAGGAGCCCCGCGCCGATGCCGTAGCGTCGCGCGATCTCGCCCGGGAGCTCTCCCGAAGCGACGACGTGCACGCGCAGTCCCAACCGCTCCATCTCGGGGAGCCGTTCGGGACCGAAGAACGCGCGGCGGCAGTACGGCTCGAGCGTGTCGCCGAGCGTGACCGCGTCCGATCCCTTCATCGCGGAGAGCGCCGTGCTCCCGTGGAGGATGAGCGGCACGACGCCCGAGGACTCGGTGCGCGCCGCCGCGAAGAGCCGCGTCAGGTCGCCCTTGGTCGGCGTGGCCTGGGCCGCGGCCGGGGGCAGGGGCCACACAGCCAGTAGGAAGGGAAGGACGAGCGCGCGCATGTCCCCCGGAGCATAAGGAAGGAAACGCCGACTGGAAGGCGGGAGTCGGACCCCCGGCGAGACCGCGATTCCTGGTTGCGCGACTCGCGGGCTGCCGGCCATCAAGGTCGCCGCGGCCGCGGACGATACGGGACGGGCGCGAAATGGGCACCCAAGCTCGCCCGCCCGCGCTCACCGATAGGAGATCGTCTTCCATGAGGCTTCAATTCGCCGCGCTCCTCGTCTCGCTCTCCATGTTCTTCGGTTGCGCGTCGCTTCCGTCGGTCGCGCACTCCCATGAGGAAGACGCCGAGGACGCGAACACGGTCACGAACTTCACGGTGCTCGTCGGCCAGCGCATGCTCGACGAGGACGACTGGGAGCCCGTCGAGGACCAGATCGTGATGGGCGTCGAGGTCGACCAGTACGAGCTCGACGAATCGTTCGGCTGGGAAGTCGGCATCCAGTACTCGGACGACGACGGCAGCGTGCTCGGCACCGACGTGTCCGGCTCGACGACCGAGTTCAGCTTCGGCGTGCGGAAGACCTTCTGGTACTCCGGCAAGCTGCATCCGTACATCGGCCTGGGCATCTCGACGCTGCGCGCGGAGAGCGACATCTCCGGCGGCACGCGGGACAAGGACGGCGCGGTCGGCGGCTACGCGCACGCGGGCCTCTACTGGAACGTCGGCCAGAACTTCAACGTCGGTGTCGACGTGCGCACGCTGCAGCTCACGGACATCACGCTGAACGGCGTCGACGCCGATTCGAACTACTTCCAGGGCGCGGTGACGCTCGGCTTGGCGTTCTGAGATCGCGCAGTCGGCGAAGCACACGGCGTCGGTCGCTTGGCAAAAGCGACCGACGCCGAAGTTTCCGTATCCGCCCGGCCTGATCAGGGCGTCAGTACGAGCTCGACTGGGTTCGTCGCGTTCACGATGACCTGACCCGCCGAGTCGAAGATCGCGGCGGCGTGGTAGTACGTGCCGGCGTAATCGGGACTCGATCCAGGCGGCACGACGAAGCTCGCTGTCGCCTTGCCGTTCGCGTCCAACGCGCCGACGAACAGGTGGAACGGCGGGTCGAGGGAGCCCACGAGCGGCAGGATTTGCAGGTAGTACACGTCGACGACGAGCGGAATGATCACGTTGCCCGCGGCGGCACCCGGCTCGACGCCGGTGATGCTCCCGACGACGACGTAGACTCCGAGCGCCGCGGCCTTGCCGCCGTCGATCTCGAGCTCTTGCGTGCCGCCGTCGCTGAGATCGATCGTGCGCGTCGATCCGTTCAAGGTCAGCCGATACCGAAACGCCGCGCCGGGGATCGTCGAGAACGCGCCTTCGAGCGGCGCTTGGCTGGTGCAGAACACGGCGATCTTCGTGCACGGGCAGCAGACCGTGCCCGATTCCGGATCGGGCGGACACGTCGTCGGAGGCACCGGGCAAAGGTGAGGCGGGCAGCCCGGATCCCCAGGACAGATCTGCAGCTTGGGCGGAATCTCGACTGCGATGCTGGGCGGCAGGCCGGTGTACGCGCGCGGAGCTCCGATCAGGACGCCGTGGTCCGCTTCTCCGATGCCGCGTGTGATCGATACGGCGGTTCCGAACTTGTCACCGATGTCGGTGCTCGTCGCCAAGCAGTCGCAGCAATCGAGCGGACCGCATACGCACGGCGGCGACGGCGGCGCCGTGAGCACGTCCTTCTGGACCCAGGCGCTGCCGTCGCGCTCGTACACGAACACGCGACCCTGCGGCAACGGATCGAGATAGGGGAACTGGAAGTCGCTGCTCAGCCACGGCGCTCCGACGACGAGGAGGTCGCCTTCGAGATCTAGGTCTTCGCCGAACCGCCGTGGAAGCGCGTTCTGAGGCGGCGTGAGCGTCTGCGTGGAGTCCCACGTGTCGTCCGAGATCGAGGGCGTGCCGTTGTCGTCGCGCTCCAGCGTCTCGACCTTGCCGGGAAACGTGCCTTGGCCGTCTTGAGCGGAGACGGCGCTGATGGCCATCGAGTTCCGCGAGATCGCGACGGCGTCACCGAACCGGGAGTTGGCGCCTTCGACGGACGACGCGATACGGTTGCGCTGCGTCCAGCCGACGCCCGGCACGTCTTCGAAGTGGTAGGCGTAGCCGACCGCGTTGATCGAGAAGATCCCGACGACCTTGTCTTCCAGGGGCGCGCCCACGACGAGCTCGGAGCCCTGCACGTCGAGCGAGTGACCGAAGCGTCCATCGCCTTGAGCGGTGCTCGAGAAGATCTTCTGAACCTCGGTCCACGTCCCACCGTTGCGCTGGAACACGTACACCGCGCCGGGAGTTCCCCCCGACGGATGGGCTGCACCCGGTGCGCCGACGAAGAGCCGATCGCCGTCGAGCACGACCGAGAACCCGAACTCTTCGTCGTCGACGCCGTTGCTTGGTCCCACCATCACGGCGGTCGTGAAGCCTCCGCTCGCCGCATTGAACGGGAACGTCAAGGTCGTCGGATCCTGCTCGAAGACGATGACGGCGCCCGTGCGATCGGCGCAGAGCTCTTGGATGAACATGAAACCCGGCGCTCCGACCGCCAGCGTGAGCTCGTCGAACGAGACCGACGTCCCGAACCTGTCGTCGGGGAGGGTGTAGAAGTTCGGGCCCGCGCCGAAAAGACGCTGCACCTCCGGTCCCGTACCCATCTCGGATGGATAGTCGAGCACCGAGTTCAGCCGGTGCACGTAGACGCACCCCGCCGGGATGTATCCCGGGTCGAACAGCTCGTGCATTCCGCGCGGCGCGCCGACCGCCACGAAGTCGCGCGCGTTGTCGACGTCCGTGCCGTACAAGTCACCGTGACGGGCGAGATCATCGTCGCCCTTGATCATCGAGAACCGAGATTGCGCGCGTGCCTCCCCGATCGAAATCGAGCAGACCACGAGCGCTAGCGCTCCCATCCGAGCGCACGACGATCGCGAACGCACGCCGCACACGAAACTCATCCATCGTCCTGCCATGACGTCACTCCTACTGAGGTATTCTTCGCGCAGCGGTGCAACGGGGACGAGCTCACGCGAGACTCTCCCAAGTGCACCCGTGCCGCGCTGCGCGGTCTCCTCGGAACGACGCGGATCGTGGAGCGGGTCGAACGATCTCGAAAAAAGTGCGCGGCTCGCATCGCAGCCGCGCGAGTCGGGCGCGGCGTCTACTCGTCTTGCGCCGCCGGTTCACCGCGCTTCGCGCGCGCGGGAACGGTGATGATCGGAGGCTCCGCATCCTCGCGGCTCTCGAGCACGACCTCGCGCTCGAAGCCCGCGCTCGTCAACGTCACTCGCGCCGATTCTCCGATCGGCACCGGCAGGTCGACGTAGCCTCGGCCGGCGTCGAGCTTGCCGCAGATGGGCGCAGGACCTTCGGTCCACGACTCGTCTGGGAAGGAACTCTGCAAGCCGCCGTCTTCCTGGATCGAGTACCGCGCGCGCATGGGCTCGACGAGCTCGAGCTTTCCCGCGTGCCATCGCAGCTTGCGATCGAAGAGGATCGCACCGCGAGCGTCGTTCGAGCGCACTCGCAGATTCCGCGACTTGCCGACCGGACCGTCGATCCAGATGCGCCGGAGCACGCGGGGACCGCCGAGGTTGTGCGGCAAGGTGAAGGTGTGCGCGCGCTCGACCTTCCGCGTGTCGACCGAGACTTCGTACGGCTCGTGCAGCGCTGGAGGCGCAATCGAGAAGGAGACGTGTTGCGCGGGCAGGCCCGGCGTGCGAGCGCGCCCGCGGCGATCGAGCGCGATGCGCGAGGTCGCGAAGTTCGTGTGCACGCGGACGAACAGCGGTTCGCCCGCCTCGTCGAGACAGCGCACCGGCGCCGCGGCGAGGGGCCTCCCGCGGGCGTCGACGAAGGCGATCTCGATGTCGCGCGCGCGCGGCAGCCGTACCTCGAGCTCCTCATCGAACGCGAGCTTGTACGTCGGCGTGAGGCGCGCGCGGCCGTACCCCTCGGCCTCGATCTCGAGCGTGAACGGACGTCCCGCCGGCTCGCTCCAGACGAGCTGCCCGCGCGCGTCGCGGAACTCACGCCAGTCTCCCGTGTGCGCGTCCCCGCCGGCGAGGAAGAGGGAGCGCACGCGGAACGCGTCGAGCACGCCACCGTCGTGCGCGCGGACTTGCGCGGCGACATCGTTCGTTCCATCGCTCGGAGGCAACCGCAGTACGATCTCGTCCTTGCCTGGCTCGACGGCGAGCGTGGCCGGCGCACGTTCCGCCGGCGGCGCGACTTCGACGAAGAGGTTGCCCGCACGTGGCATGACGAAGCGACCGTCCCCATCGGTCTCGGTCTCCGACAGCGTCGCGACCGTCGACGCCACGTGCGGCGCGAATCCGGCGGATCGAGTCCGCGCGGCGACGCCGGGGTCGCGGATCGTCAGGCGCGCGCCCGCGATGGGAACGCCGTCGCTGTCGCACAGCCTGCCTGCGCGATCGTGTCGGCGAACCATCGGGGCCGGCCACGCTTCTCCTTGCGCGAACGAGCGCGGCAGCGATGCATACATCGTGAGATCGGCGCGCGTGAAGCGTCCGACGAAGCTCTTCCATCCCGGCAGATCGTCGAAGCGGCACAGCCCGCTCGCGTCGGTCATGCCGACGCGCGGAGCATCGCCGTTTTGCGGGAACAGCTCGACCCGGATCCCGCCGAGCGGGACGCCGGCGAGGTCGACCTGCACCTGCGTCGAGTACGAATGGTCGAGCCGGACGTCCGCGCCGGACAAGGCTTCACGCATTCCGCCCCGGCCGTCGGGGTGTCCGGGGTGGCGCACCGAGACCGCGCGGTCGATGCTGCTCGCGATGGAGGCCGCGTACCGACCCGCTGCGTCCGTGGTCGTGCGCATCGACACGTCGCCGACGAACGAGACTCCGTGCGCGACGGCGCGACGTTCGAGGTGCCGATACGCGGAGGGCACGAACAACTCCACGTCAGCCGCCGCCACCGGCACGCCGCTCGCGTCGACGGCGCGGCCGCTCACCGCGCGCGCCGGCTCGAGGACGAGCTCGAGTTCGACTTCCGCGCCGACGTCGGCATCGAGGTACGCGACCTCGCCGACGATCGCGCTCGCGGTGTCGGCGACGAGGAACGCCGGCGCGCGGGGAACCGAGAGCTCGAAACGACCGAAAGGATCGGCGATGGTAGCGCTCAGCGCGTTCGGCTCGAACGGGTGTCGCACCGCGGGCTCGTCGGCGGGGAGCGCGAACACGCGCGCACCCGCGACGCTTTCGCCGGCGGCGTCGACGCATTGTCCTCGGACCCGAACACGCGAGACGATCGAGCGCTCCGCCGCGCTGGGCGACTCGAGCATGACGCCGACGCGCTGCGGCTCGCCGGCAAGGCCGCCATCGCGATCCGGCGCCGCGCTCGCCTCCGCGACGCGATCACGCTCGGCGGCGGCGGAGTCGAAGCTCGCGGTCAGCGCGAACCAAGTTCCGACGATCGCGGCCGCGCCGGTCGCGAGCCACGCGGCGCGCGACCCGAGGATGCGGCGCACGAACGTCGGCGGTGGCGTCGCAGCCCGGCCCGCACCGAGCACGGCGAAGATCGCGATCGTCCACTCGCGGCGGCCGCCGAAGTGGCGGTCGAGCGACTCGCGCAGCATCGCTCGCCCACGCTTCATGCGCGTGCGTGCGGTTTCGATCGGCACGCCGGTCTGCGAGGCGATCGCTTCCACCGGCAAGTCGTCGCGGATGCGCAAGAGTAGAGTCGAGCGGTAGGGCTCGCCGAGATCGTCGATCGCCGCGAGAACGCGCGAGTGGACGAGCTGCCCGTCGGCGTCGTGACGCGGCGGGTGTACGTGCTCAGGCCGCGAGACGGACGCCTCACGCCGCCTGCGGCGCGCGTCGGCTCGCACCAACTCGACCGACGTGTGGCGGACGATCGTCGCCAGCCACGCCTTGAGCGCGTCGGTGTGGCGCGCCGGATTCTCGAGCGCGCGCAGGGACGCCTCTTGCACGGCATCCTCGGCGTGAGCGTCGCCGCAGACCTCGCGCGCCACGCGCAGCAAGAAAGCGCGATGGCGAAGGAGAGCGTCTTCCGTCCGCTTCGAGTCGTTCAATTCGTCAGCCAGTCCCACGGTGCCGGAAGCATGGTCAGTATACGGAGGCGGCACACGCGGTGCGTTGTGCCTGAAATCTTCGAGATTCTTGGACCCGGAACGTGGGCGATGTCGTTCCTTGCCGCGTTCGAATCCGCGCAGCGCTAGGTCGATTCAGATCCCCAGCCGAGGGCAGTGACAATGATTCAGTTTGCCGCAGTCACAGTCATGCCGGTGACCAGCGTACCGGCCGCACACATCACGAATCACTCCTATACGTTTCAGGACAACGGAACGATCACGATCGGCCGAGAAGCGGAAGCCGGTGGCTGCGTGGTGTGGCTTTCCGAGGTCGGAGGCGCGAACACTGTGAACAACTTCGACCTCGGTCGACAAGTGCAGATCGCGGTGCGCGAAGGACCCTGCCATCCCAATCCCACGCAGGCAGGTGACGGTTTCATTCCCTCGAACAGCGAGATCTTCTACGTCCATTCCAACTACGTGTTCAGCAAGTGCGTGCCGATGCTGTTTCGCAACTTCGGCAGCTGCACGGTCCAACCGCCGCCGGGTGTCGCCGAGACGGAACAGCGCATGTACATGTGGCACGAGTTCCTTCCGGACTCAGGTGGTCGAGCACTCCTCCTTCGGTCGTACTGGACGAACACGGACTCGTACCCAGGCGCGTCGAGTGGTCAGCAGATCACGCCGGCCGTGTACCACAACTGGAGCCAGTTCGAACACATCAGGTACTACAGCGGAGAGAAGCCTTGGACTGGTGGCGCGCTATCGACGGCCGTGGATGCGCTGGGAAACGAGAGCCACTTCCTGATGACCGAACAGTGGAGCGCCATGGTCGACACGAACGGTTGGGGCGTCGCGCACATGAGCGAGAACGGCCGATTCCGGACGAAATTCTTCGACGGCGCACCGTCGGGATCCGGAGATCACGAGAACGACATCAAGACCAACACGCACGAGCAGCGGTTCTGCATGCGCACGAACCCAGGAGAAGCCGTTCAGACACGCGAGAGTCGCGACATCTTCTACATCGGCGATGTGATCGACGCGCGCTGGTTCTTCTCGACGTACAGGCCCGTTGCGTGCGGCAGCTACGCGGCAGACTTCGACGACGGTCAGTTCTTCGACTGGGAGCGCAACTCCAACCCAATCCAGATCACGAACGGCGAAGTCGTGATGGGACCTGACCCCGACTGGGTCAATGAGCTCGCGCTCGTTGACCGCTACTGGACCAACGCGAACTACGAGGTCGACGTCAAGCTAGCGTCCGGCGAGCAGCTCTACGGCATCGTGTTCCGCAAGCAGGGGCAGCAACACTTCTGGGACGAAGTGTCAGGCTACTACATGGCGTACTTCCAGAAGACGGGCTCGCGCTGGGCGATCCAACTCTGGTCCAAGCTCGAAGGTCAAGTCGAGTCGCTGCAGCTTCCGCTCGCGTTCCAACCCAGCGACTGGCACCACCTCAAGGTCACGACAGCCGGAGGGCGCATCGGTGTTTACGTGGACGGAAACCTCGCATACACGTGGAACGACGTTGACACGGGTAACGGCGTCGTCGTCGCGTACGGAGGGGGGTACTTCTCCTTGATGACGCATCCTGAGAACGTCGTTCACTTTGACAACCTCAGCATCACCGCGGCAGGAGACGAGCGCCCGGCGGATCCGGCGTCGAACGCGAGCGCGTCGCTGACAGGCAGCCCCGCGAAAGTCCAGCTCGACTGGACGAACCCAAGCGATTCGGATTGGCGCTGGACGCGCGTCGTTCGTAAGACAGGCACGACGCCGACTCACCCCCGCGATGGATACCCGGTCTACGAAGGCAAGCTGTCGTCGTATATCGATGCGGACGCTCCGAGCGGGAGCACCTACTACTACTCGGTCTACACGGTGGATCACGCGGGCAACTACTCCGCCCCCGTCACAGTCACCGCGACACCTTGACGCGCGGTCAGCTTCAATGCAGGGGTCGAAGCTGCCCTGACGCGGGATCGAAGCTCCATCCGCGTGCCTTCTCTAGCCGTCGCATGAGCTCGACGTTGCGCGGACCGAGGTCGAGTGCGAATACCAGCTCATCGCCAGGCTCCGGCGGCAAGAGTGGGAACCGCTTTGCCGTCCACGCGGTCGTGAGGCGGACGAACACGACGCCCGGATCGAGTTTCGCTTCTCGGACGGGCGCGAATGCCTGCTGCCGCAGGTCGATCTCTTGGCGCGCGACGGCGAAGTGATTGTGCAAGAGCAGCGCGCTCGAGGCGATCGACGCGATCCACACGCAACGTGAAAGCCTTGCGCCCACCTGCGCGAGCCCGTGAGCGCACACGAGCGCGAGCGCGGGCAGGCCCTCGCTCAGGTACAGCGGTCCGACCCACGGGATCCCCTGGAAAGGGTGCAGCGCGTAGAAGAAGACGAGCGACGCGGGAATCGCGACCATCAGCCAACGCCGTCGAAACGGGGTCGCGGCGAGCACGAGCAAGAGTCCGGGGCTCCAGCCGGCGAGCCATGTCGACAGGCGCGCGAGGTTGAAGCCCGTGTTGTCGATCGCGCCGAGAGCGGTCACGTTGCCGAAGCGGTCCTCGGGCGACGCGACCTTGGCGTACATCTGGTACGCGAACTCGAACGGCGAACCGGTGAGCGTGCGGTTCATCCACAGGAGCCACAGCACACCCGGAAGCGCGCCGGCGATCGCCGCGCCGAGCAGCGGCAACGAGCGCTTCGGCCGCTCGATCGCGAGCATCGCGACGATCGGCAGCGCGACGGCGATCGCGGTCACGGGACGCGCGGCGAGCGTGACCGAGAACGCGAAGCCGCACAGCAGCGCTGGCGCGACCGATTGGCGCTCGATCGCGACGACCGCGCTCCACACGAGGAGCGCGCAGAAGGGGATCGTCGTCGTGTGCGACAGCCACAGGCTCTCGACGCCGATCGCGAGCGGCGAGAGCGCGAGGAACCACGCCGCCCACGCGGGCTTCGCGACTCCGAGTCGGCGCGCGAGATCCCATGTGAGCCCGATCGCGAGCATCGCGAGGAGGCGCGGCAGGAGCTCCGGGAACCCGACGCGCTCGCCGATCGAGAGGAGCGCGGAGTGCGCCGGCGGGTACTTCGAGAAGAGCCGGCCTTCCGACTGCGCGACTTGTCGCGCGGGGAAGAAGTCGGCGAGCCCCTGCGCGTCGTAGGCGATCTCGCCGCGCGCGAAGAGCCGCGATTGGAAGAGGTACGCGTGCTCGTCGTTCGTGATCGGCTCGCGGTCGAGCGCGATGCGGGACACGATCGCGGGCGCGAGCGCCGCGAACAGCATCGCGAGCGCGACCGAGGCTCGCTCGCGCCCGTGCGGCGTGGTCGGTGCGACCTTGGCATCGCGTCCGGCGGGCCATGTCGCGCACGCGACGACGCACAGCCCGGCGCCGATCGATCGGAACGCGTCGTCGAGATCGAGGTAGTGCTTCGCGCCGAGCGCCTCGCGCGTCGCCACGAACGAGGCGACCTCCGGATTGAGCGCCACGTACCACACCGCGCAGCACGCGAGCTTGAACCAGGCGCTCCGCGCGCCGAACCACTTCGACGTCGCTAGACCGGCGAGGATCGCGATGGCGAGCGCGGCTGCGTGCAACGGCGCGCGAGCCGCCGCGAAGTCGGCCGCGAACTGCGCCAGCGTGCGCGCGCGCGGCAAGAGGCCGCACTCCGCGCCCCACCACGTCCAGCGCATCACGAGCGCTCCGGACGGATCGTCGATCGCTCTCGCGCCGATGCCGAGCACGACGAGGCCGAGGAGTGCCGTGACGATCGCGGCCCATCGACGCATGTTCCAAACCTATCATCGCCCGGAGTGCGTTGATAGCCTGCTCGACGTGTCCATCCTGCGCGTGATGTTCGTCGCGATCACCGTCTTCGTCGCGAGTTGTCGCGACGAGAATCCGCCGCCGAACGTGCTCTTGATCTCGGTCGATTCGCTGCGGCGCGATCACGTGAGCGCGTACGGCTACGCGAACCCGACGAACCCCGCGGAACCGACGACGCCGAGCGTCGAGCGATTGGCGAAGCGCGGCGTGCTCTTCGACGACGCGGTGAGCACGACTTCGTGGACGCTGCCGGCGCACATGGCTCTGCTCACGGGGCTCCCCGACGCGCTGCACGGCGTCACCGACAACGGCGCGAGCCTCGATCCGTCGCTCGAGACGCTGGCCGAGCTCCTGAAACGCCACGGCTACGCGACCGCGGGCTTCTTCAGCGGGCCGAACCTCCATCCCGTGTTCGGATTCGACCAAGGCTTCGATCGCTACGTCGACTGCAGCGGCGTGCGCGTCAGCGGGGCGGATCTCAAGACAGCGGGCGCGCAAGGCTTTCGCGAAGCGAACCAGTCTTCGCACCAAGCGGTCACGAGCCCGCTGGTCCTCGCCGAGTCGGCGCACTGGATCGAGGATCGCGTGAAGTCGAAGCAGCCCTTCTTCGCGTTCACGCACTGGTGGGATCCCCATTACGACTACCTGCCGCCGGCGCCGTTCGACCGCATGTACGACGCGAGCTACACGGGCTCCGTGCGCGGCGTGCACAAAGGCGAGAAGGATCGCGTGCTCGAGGGCGCGGATCTCGTGCATCTGAAGTCGCTCTACGACGCCGAGATCCGCTGGACCGACGAGCACATCGGCAAGCTGCTCGATCACCTCGATCGACTCGGCGTCTTGGAGAACACGCTCGTCGTGTTCACGTCCGACCATGGCGAGGAGTTCTTCGAGCGCGGCCGCTGGGGGCACCAGCGCACGCTCTACGACGAGGTGGTGCGCATTCCGCTCGTGATCAGCTTGCCGAGCGCGATGGCTTCCGGCACTCGCGTCGCCGCGCAAGCGCGCTTGCAGGACATCTATCCCACGATCGCCGAGCTGTGCGGCGTGCCGGTGCCGGTGTACGTCGAGGGCCGCAGCCTGCGCGGTGCCGCGTCGAGCGACGCGCACGCGCAGTCCCTCCACCTCGACGTCCCGTACATGGGCGTGAAGATGACCGGCGCGCGCACGAGCGACGCGAAGGTGCTCTGGGACTCGACGGCGCGAAACGGTCAGGTGTTCGACCTCGCGCAGGATCCCGCGGAGCGCGATCCGCGCACGTTCGCCGAGCTCTCGGACGCGCCGGCGGCTCTGATCTCGACGTTCGGCGAGCTCGAACGACGGCGCGTCGCGCTCCCCGAGCGGACGAACGCGTCGCGCGTGAAGCTGCCGCCCGAGCTCGAAGCGCAGCTGAAGTCGCTCGGCTACCTCGGCGACTGACGCGCGCGCCACACGACCGCCGCCAAGAACGCGACGAGCAGGATCTGCGGGATCCAGCTCCACAGCACGAACGGCCGGAAGCGGAGGTCGACCACGCGCGTGCCCGCCGGCACGACGACTCCTTGGTAGAAGTCGTCGATGCGAACCGGCGTCCCGACGCTCGACTTCCACTGCGGCCAGTACTGCTGGCTGACGAAGAGCAGCGTGTCGTGCTCGGAGGGATCGAGCTCGAAGCGCAGGTGATCGTCGCGTGTCAGCGTGCGGCGCACGTTCGAGTCCCGATGGGCGGACAGCGGCTCGGCGATCCGCACGTCGACACCGTCGCGCTCGAACCGAGAGATCCGCGCTTCGAGCAGAGGCGGCTCCGCGGATCGGTAGAGACGCACACCGTCGACTTCGCCGGCGCCCTCGAGCTTCGGCACGTTGAGCCTGCCCGCGACCACGAACAACCCCAGCCCCGTGTAGGGGATGTGCTCCGATTCCAGCCGCGACGCCGTCGCGATGCGCTTGAACTGCCGCCCGTAGGTCTTCGCGCCCTTCTCGCTGAGGCGCAGCACGAACTCCTGATACGCGCGCGACGACAGCGAGTTGTACGAGTGGATGCTGCGCAGCTCGAGCTCCGCCTCTTGGTTCGGCGGCAGGAGTCGCGGCTGATCGTTGCCGACGCACGCGTAGCGCACTCCGCCGGCGGTGAGCTCGCGGATCTTCTCGACGAGCGGCGAGGTGACGTGGATGTCGTCCTTGGGCCGCGTGAGGAGCATGCGGTGCCCATAGTGGAACACCGTCGCGACGACAAGCAGCACGAGCCACGCGGCGTGTCGGTGCAGGAGAAACACGATCGTGACCGCGACGAACGCGATGCTCGTGCCGATGTAGTCCCAACGAGCGTGCACGGTCGCGGGCGCGTAGAAGAGGAGCGCCAGCGGACACGCGGCGATCGCCACGGCGAGGATGCGCGGACGCAGCGGCTCTCGGAGCACGCGGTCGATCGTGAAAGCTCCCGCGACCGCCCAGGGCACGACGCCGGCGCGCAGCGGCACGAAGCGCGACAAGTTGAGGCCCAAGTGGTCGACCCCGAACAAGTACGCCGCGTGCCACACGGTCAACACGAACGTCAGCACTCCGAACGCGAGCCACGGCCACGATCTGCGCCACGCGCCGTTCATCCACGAGAGGATGAACATCGCGACGAAGAACGGCGTGAAGCACAGCCCGTTGAAGACGTCCTGGTCCTCGATCGTGATCGGGTTGCCCTGCCACAGCGCGTCGAAGACCTTCGCGAAGTAGAGCGCGACGTCGCCCGCTTCGCGGATCGCCGGCAGGCGTACGAGGAAGAACTCGGGCTCGGTATCGAGCCGCGCCGACTGCCCGGCTTGGATCGCGAGATCGAGGTAGATCGGCGCCGAGAGCAGTACGCCGCACAGCGCCGCGCCGAGCATGGCCAGAGCGAGCTTCCGCTTGTCGCGCGCGTCGAAGAGCCGGACCAGCGCGTACGCCACGATCAGATACGCGTGCCACACGATCTGCTGCGGGTACGCGGTGATGAAGAGGAGGTACGTCGCGAACGCGATCCCGCCGCCGTATGCGAACGAAGGACGCTCGACGAAACGCGTGATCAGCCACAAGAGCGCGAACGTCCACGCGACCCCGGACAAGAGCTGCACGACGCCCAGGTAGTGGATCGAGAACGGTCCCATCGACACGCCGGCGGCCGCCGCGAAGCACGCCCACGGGTGCAGGCCCAGCGCGCGGAAGAAGAGGAACGCGAACGCCGCCACCCCGGCGACGGCCGTGATCGCGAGCCACGTCGCCATGACGAACTCGTCGGAGAGGAACCAGCCCAGCACGCGCGTCAGCGGCGAGCTCGGTCCGAAGCCCGCGACTTGGATCGACGGACGGCCGAGCTCGACGTGCGGGTTCCACGTCGAGAGCCACGACTCGTGATCGCCGTGGAGATGGTGGCGGATCTCGGGGACGTAGACCGAGCTCTGGTCCGAGAACTTGCGGTTCGAGCGGTGCTCGCTCGGCGCGCGCGATTCGATCCCGAGCTCGAGGCCGTTGTCGTGCGGATAGACGACCTCGCCGCGGACGAGCAGCGGCAGGAAGAACGCGCCGAGGAGCGCGGCGAGCGCGAGGAACGCCGCCTTGTAGCTCGGCGGCGCGCTCATGCGGCGTGGCGGGCGCTCAGTAGCCGCTCAAGCTCAGCATCGCGTCGCGCAGCGGGCTCAAGATCGCGAGCACTTCCGCGCTCGGCTGTTGCGGCGGCGGCGGGAGCAGATTGTTCAGCTCCTCGGGATCCGCGGCGACGTGGTACAGCTCCTCCGTGTACACCGGCGGCGTGTCCGGCGTGCCCTGCGGCGATCCGTCGTTCCCGCGTTGGATCTGCTTGCGCACGTACCGGTACGTGCCGTCGGTGACGGAGCGCGCGTGCGCGTTGAGCTCGACCATCGCACATGAGTTCGCGGGCGGCGGCGGTTGGCACACCGGCGGGCCGGGATCGTACGGGCCCGCGGTCGTCGGTGTGTAGGGTCCGCTGGGCGTGAAGAACTGCGCGAACGAGTATTGACGCGCGCTCGGCGCGGACGGGTCGCGCAGCAACGGGTAGAAGCTCCGGCTGTCGAGCGGCGCGATCGGCTGCGCGAGGGAGACGCTCGCACCGCTGATCTCCGCGATCGTCCGCCACAGGTCGACAGCGTCGACGAGGCCCGAGCACTCGTGCGCGAGCGAGGGAAGCTTCGGCACCAGCGGCCCGCAGGCGAAGAACGGGACGTGCGTGCCCCACTCGTAGACCGAGCCCTTGCCGTGGCCCGTGTTGTGGTTCTGGTCGAGGACGGGGAACGCCGTGCCGTTGTCTCCGATGACGAGGAACATCGTGTTCGCGCGCTTGTCGGGAGCGATGCCGTCGATGAGCCGGCCGATCTCCGTGTCGATCGCCTCGAGCGTCGCGCGGAAGAAGATGCGCTCGAGCACGGCGTCCTCTTCGTCGAAGTCGACCTCGAGGTCTCCGGGAACGTACGGGCCCTGGCAGTTCGCCGGGTTCGAGAGCTGCGCGACCGTCGCGGCCGAGAGTCGCTCGTACGGCGGGATCTGGTGCGGACCGTGCGGCGGCGAGTACGCGACCCACGCGAAGAAGGGCGCGGTCTGCGCGTTGATCCACGCGGTCGCGTCGTTCGTCGCGATGTTCGCGCTCCAGTGGTCGACGTCGTACACCGGATTCGCGCTCGGCGTGAACACGTGCGTCACCGGATGGACGGTGCCGTTGACGCCTTCGTAGGAGAGCGGCGAACCGGCGACGGCGTTGACCTTGCGGAAGACGTAGTGGTTCGTCGGGTTCGACATGAACCCGCGGAACACGTCGAAGCCGTTGTCGATCGGGTGGCCGTCGTCACCGGTCGCGGTCGTCAGGTGCCACTTGCCGAACGCGCCGCACGCGTAAGGAGTCGCGGCGACTCCCGACTTCAGGAGCTCCGGGAGGAGCTTCTCCGCGTCGGCGAGCGACGACGGCGACCCCGGCGGCGGAGGATCCGTGATCGACGCGATCCCGGTGCGGAACGCGTAACGGCCGGTCATCAAGCAGGCGCGCGTCGGGCTGCACACCGGATTCACGTAGGCGTTCGTGAACCGGATGCCGCCGCCGATCGGAGCTCCGTTCGCGAGCACTTGGCCGCTCGCGATGCGCTCGAGGTTCGGCGTCAGCGCGTAGTCGAACGCGAGCGACGACGGCGTGCACGAGTACGGATACGGCACGTACGGCCCGTTCGTCCGGCCGTACATCGCGATCTTGTCGATCCCGACGTCGTCGAGCACGACGAGGACGATGTTCGCCGGCGCGCGCTTGTGCGGGCGGAGCGGCGACTGCGCCGAAGGCGAACCCGTGAACGTCGTGCCGCCCTGAACGAGCGAAAGACCCGCCGCGATCACGAAATGGAGGACCGACGTGCTCATGCCGACGCGGGAGCCGTCTGCCGCGGCTTCCAAGGGAAAGTCTACCGCCCGGGCTCCATTGCCGGCAGCCCGCGGGTTCAGCGCGCGTCGAGCTCGTACGCGAGCATCTGCTCCGTCGCCGCCGGCCAATCCGTGTGCCGGCACTCTCCCGCGCCGTGCAACGGACACGCGGCCGGCCCGAGGAACGCGCGCCCGCCCTCGACGCGGTAGGCGAACGGCTCCCCGGTCAGCGGGTCGGCGGGCGCGCCGTCCGGAAACGCGGCGGCCAATTCTCCGAGATCAGTCGGGAAGATGCCTTGTCGCTCGCGACGATCGAGAAGCCCGAGCGCCACGCGGAACGTGGCGACGATCGACCGGTGGCGCTCGACGCGCGCGAGCGCGTTGCGGCACGACTCCACGAAGGCGTCGTCGCCGGCCGCTCCGCCGTCGGAGTCCGTCACGGAGCCTTGCGCGAGATCGAACGCCTCGCGCAGATTCGCGAAGTACTCGAGCGCCTCGCGACCGTCGGAGGCCACGCGGTCGTACAGCGCGAGAAACGACCGCAGCTCGCCCTCGATCATCTCGCGCGGATCGAACGCCGCCGATCGCGCGAGGAACGGCTCGAGCGCCGCGCGCATCTCGACCGCCGGGATCGTGCGCTGCTCGAGCATCAGGCGCGCCGCGCGGAGCGCTTGCTCCTCGATCGCGATGCGCGCCATCGTGCCGGCCAAGCTCGAGTCGTCGTACGCGTACGCGAGCGTGAAGATCGACGCCACGAGCTCCGCGGGGGCGATCTCGCACGGCTCGCGCTCGGCGGGATCCTTCGTCGCGTCGAGCGACGCGCGCCACGCGATCAAGTTCGCGGCGCGGCGCAGCACCGGCAGGCGCGGCGGCTCGTTCGCGATGCGCTGCCCGCGCTCCCAACACAGCCCGATGCGTTGTCGGAGCGGCATCCGGTCGAGCGTGAAGCTCGACGCGTCCCTCGCGACCGGGTCGCACGATTCGATGCGGACCCACGCGGCGAGCACAGGACGCGCGCGCTCGACCCACGCCCGGCAGGCCCGGACCTCGGCCGCCGACGAGAGCGTGCGAAAGCTCTGGACGGGGCGAGTCCCGTCGTCGGTCGCGAGCGCCTGAAACGCGCGGTCCATCTCCACGAGCTGCGACCGGAGGTGCTCTCCGTCGGCACCGCCGACCAGGCGCTCCTCCGCGGGTCGCGCGAGATGGCGCAGCGTCTCGAGCCGTACTTCGCTAGCGGGGGTCGCGCCGGCGAGGAGGAGGGCGGTGGTGAGCAGGGGGGAGGGCATGAGCACTCCATCGGTCGATCGCCACGCCGAGCTTGCGGATCGGCCGGCGGATCGTCCGGGAAAGAGTTCCACGCGCCGGGTCGCGAGCGCACTGACCGGTTGATCCCCCAACCGAGGTCTTCACATGAACTCCCTACGACAGATTCCCTCCCGCGCGGCGCGCCTCACCATCGCGGCCGGCGTCCTCTGCACGCTCTCGCAAGCAACGCACGCGCAGGTCTTCTCGATCGACTTCCGCGGTCCGACCATCACGATGCCGGGCCCGCTGCCCATCACGGCGGGCGACCTCCTGTCGCCGGCGCCACCCGGGCCGGCGTTCGCGCCTCCCGCGCTCCCGGTTCCGGTCGTCGTGCGTCCGGCCGGATTCGCTCCATTCCCCGGGCTCGGCCTCGCAACGGCTCCCGGATGCATCGGCGCGCCCCCGGGCGCACCGTGCCCCGTCGAGGTCGACGCGATCTCGAACGGAATGGACTTCGTTCCGATCGGTGCGCCGGGCAGTCCGCTCGCCGGCACGTGGGTGTTCTCCGTCGACGAGTGGGCGGTCGGTCTCCCCGGAACACCGCTGCCGCCGAACGTGTTCAGCGAGTCGCCGTGCTTCGACGAGGCCGCGGACGTGTTCGAAGCGCTCAACATCCCCGGCGGTCCGATTCCGCCGTTCCCGCTGCCGCCCGCGCCGTTGATCCCCGGCAACAGCGGTCTCTACGACGGCAATGGATTCCCGAATCCCTGCGGCGGTCGCTATCCAGGGCTCGGATTGATCGAGCCCCGGCCCGCGTTCGCCGGCGCTGGTCCGCGCCCGGGGGACAACCTCGACGCGCTCGACTTGGATCCGGTGTCTCCGCTCGGGACGTATTTCTCGCTCGACGCGGGGTTCGTCGATCCCTGCTACGCCGTGCCGAACATCGGATCGGCGGCGGCGAACGGATTCCCGCCCGCGGCGGTCTTGTTCTCACCCGTCGGCGGTCCGCCGATGATGTGGTATCCGCCGCCGGTGCTCGGTCTGGACGTCGTCGGGGGTCCCATGTCGGACGATCTCGACGCGCTCGTCCTGTTCGAGGACGGCATCCTGGGCCTGACGCCGGGCGACTACGTGCGGTTCTCCGTGCGCCGCGGTTCGGCGGTCATCGGGATTCCCGACTCGCTCTTCGGCGTGCCGATCGAGCCGGGCGACATCCTGATGCCGCCGGCGGTTCCCGGCATCCCGCCGGCGATCTTCATCCCGGCCGAGCGCCTCGGCCTCGCGACCGTGCGCACGGGTACGGCATTCGTGTGCGTCGGCGGTCCGACCGGTGACGAGCTCGATGCGCTCGACACGCGCATGGTTCCGGCGACCGGACTCGGCTACTGCTTCGGCGACGGCCTCGGCACGCCGTGCCCGTGCGGCAATAGCGGCGCGAACGGCAACGGCTGCGCGAACTCGATCTTCCCCGCCGGCGCGAACCTCGCCGGCACGGGCAGCGCGAGCGTCTCGGCCGACACGGTCGTGATCACCGCGAGCAACATGTCGGGCGGGATCGTCGTGTTCTTCCAAGGGACCGGTCAGGCGTCCCTGCCCCTCGACG
>CAZQHA010000002.1:0-25614 GCA_964592795.1 uncultured Planctomycetaceae bacterium
ACGACGGCGCGCCTCGGCTCGCGCGACGACGAGATCGCCTCCGCCGAGGAAGAGGTGAAAGCGCGCACCGCCGTGCTCGCGAAAGCGCAGTGGGACCTCGACCAGAAGAAGCAATCCGCGACGCACGCCGGCGCCGTGTTCGACACGCTCTACCGCGAAGGCGAATGGGTCCCCGCCGGCCGACCGGTCGTCGTGATCCTGCCCCCGCCGAACGTCAAGCTGCGCGCGTTCGCGAGCCAGGAGCTCGCGGCGACGATCCACGCCGGCGATCCCGTGAAGGTGTACGTCGACGGCGTCGCCGTTCCGTTCCAGGGCCGCGTGACGTTCGTGTCGCCACGCGTCGAGTACACCCCGCCGGTGATCTACAGCAAGGAGAGCCGCGAGAAGCTCATGGTGATGATCGAAGCGCGCTTCGACGACGCGAGCTCCGCCAAGCTGCACCCCGGCCAACCCGTGGACGTCTCGTTCGAGCGCTGAGCATGTCCCCCGGCGACACTCCTTCGCTCGCGATCGACGTGCGCGGCATGACGAAGCGCTTCGGCACGCGCGTCGTCGTCGACAAGATCGACCTGCAGGTCTCCCGCGGCGAGATCTGCGGCTTCCTCGGTCCGAACGGGAGCGGCAAGACGACGTTCATCCGCATGCTCTGCGGCCTGCTGCGCGCCGACGGCGGCAGCGGCACGTGCCTGGGCTTCGACGTGATCCGCGAGAGCGAGTCGATCAAGCGCCAGGTCGGGTACATGACGCAGCGTTTCAGCTTCTGGGAGGACCTCAGCATCCGCGAGAACCTCGAGTTCGTCGCGCGGATGTACTCCACGAAGGATCACCGCGCGGTCGTGAGCGAGAGCATCGAACGCCTCGGGCTCGGCGATCGCCAATCGCAGCTCGCCGGACAGCTCTCCGGCGGGTGGAAGCAGCGCCTCGCGCTCGCGGCCTGCCTCATCCACGATCCCAAGCTCCTCCTGCTCGACGAGCCCACCGCGGGCGTCGATCCCAAGGCGCGTCGCGAGTTCTGGGAGCAGATCCACCGGCTCTCCGCCGAAGGCCTGACGTTCTTGATCACGACGCACTACATGGACGAGGCGGAGCGCTGCCACCGACTCGCGTACATCGCGTACGGCACGCTCTTGACGAGCGGCACCGTGCAGGAGGTGGTCGACCGCGCGAACCTCACGACGTGGTCCGTGCGCGGGCCGGACCTCCAGCGCCTGGCCGCGCGCTTGCGCGCATCGCCGGGAGTGAAGCAAGCCGTCGCGTTCGGAGCGGCGCTCCACGTCAGCGGCGACGACGGCGCGGCGCTCGAGAAAGCGATCGGTCCGCTGCGCGCTCCGCCGTACGAGTGGACGCGCATCCGCTCGGGCCTCGAGGACGTGTTCATCCATCTGATGGACCGGGCACGCGACAACTTCGCGTCATGAGCGCGCGCCCCACGTTCTCGATGTCGCGCTTCTTCGCGATGATCGCGAAGGAGTTCATCCAGATGCGCCGCGACCGGGTGACGTTCGGGATGATGATCGGCATCCCGCTCCTGCAGCTCGTGCTGTTCGGATTCGCGATCAACTCCGATCCCAAGCACCTGCCCGCCGCCGTGTTGCTCGCCGACCGCGGCCCGCACGGACGGACGATCCTGCAGGGGTTGAAGAACAGCGCGTATTTCGACTTCGTCGAGGAGCTCTCCACCGAGCAGGACGCACGCGACGCGCTCGCGCGCGGCGACGTCCAGTTCGTGATCAACATCCCCGCGGAGTTCTCGCGCGACCTCCTGCGCGGGGATCGACCGGCGCTGCTCGTCCAAGCCGACGCGACCGACCCCGCCGCGACCAGCAACGCGATGAACTCGATCCAACGATCGATCACGAGCGCGCTGCGGAACGACTTCAAAGGCCCCCTCGAGTACCTCGCGGACGTTCCCGAGCCGATCGATCTGCGCGTGCACGCGCTCTACAACCCCGAGGCGAACACGCAGTACAACATCGTCCCGGGGCTCATGGGCGTCGTGCTGACGATGACGCTCGTGATGATCACGGGCTTGGCGATCACGCGCGAGCGCGAGCGCGGCACGATGGAGAACCTCCTCTCGATGCCGACGCGGCCGCTCGAGGTGCTCTTCGGCAAGATCGTTCCCTACATCCTCGTCGGGTACACGCAGGTCGTCTTGATCCTGCTCGCCGCGCGCCACCTCTTCGGCGTGCCGATGATCGGCAACGTCGGTCTCTTGCTCGCCGCGGTGCTCGTCTTCATCGTCGCGAACCTCGCGATGGGGATCACGTTCTCCACGGTCGCGAAGAACCAGCTGCAGGCCGTGCAGATGTCGTTCTTCTTCTTCCTGCCCTCGCTGCTCCTCTCGGGGTTCATGTTCCCCTTCCGCGGGATGCCGCGCTGGGCGCAGGCGCTCGGCGAAGTGTTCCCGCTCACCCACTTCCTGCGCATCGTTCGCGGGATCCTGCTCAAGGGAAACGGCGCGAGCGAGGTCGCGCGGGAGCTGTGGCCGATCGCGCTGTTCGCGGTCGTCGTGCTGACGATCGGCGTGAAGCGATACCGGCAGACGCTCGACTAGCGCGTACCCAAGTGAGCCGCGCTCGGAGGGGTGCGCGCCTTCATCGGTGCGACGCCTTCACCGCTGACCGCGCGTCGTCGGTCGTTCCGCCACCGGCGCGTCATCGGTGCGGCGGCGGGGGCGCGAGCTCCGCCGTGATCATCCGGCCGCCCGTGCGCTGCGCGAGGTCGCTCCAACGCAACTGCTGCGCGCGCTTCGCGTCGACGAGGATCGAGTCGAACGCCACCCTTCGAAACCGGTTCTGCTCGACGAGCAGCTCGACCATCAGCTCGAGGTTCCAGCGACGGCCGCCCGTCGGCGCGCCGTCGCTGAGACAGACGATCGTGTCGACGTCCGGATCGAGGAGCGCGAGCTGCACCGCGTCGTAGTAGTTGCCGCGGCCGCTCTGATGGCAGCGCTCGAACGAGTCGATCGCCTTCTTCACGTTGGCGGGCGTGCTCGGCACCAGCCGTCGCTCCCACGGGATCGGCCGACCGGTGTACGGGATCACGTTGAACGACGTGTCGGGCGGCAGCGACTGCAGCGCCGCACGCAGCCGCTCGTCGACGATTTGCTTGCGCGTCTTGTCTCCGACATTAGACATCCACACCGAACCGGAGAGATCGATCAGGAAGCACACGCGATCGGAGATCAGGTTGAGCCCCGCGAAGCCGACCTTCGTGTCCCCGAGCACCTGGGCACTCCCCCCGCTCCCGCCGCCCGTCGACCAGCGCCCTTCGATCGTCGCCGCCCACGCTTCCCACGCCGCGCGGTCGAAACCGTGCCGCAAGCCCGAGCGCCGCTGCAGGAAGTCGAGGATCTGCCAGCGCAGGCGCGAGCGCTTCTCGATCTCCATGCCGCGCACGAGCGCGAGGACCGCCTGTCGCGTCGCGAGTGCTTGCAAGCTCTCGACCGCCACCGCGCGCACCGCGGGCTCGGGATCCGAGAGCGCGCGCTCCGCGACGGCGAAGTTGTCCTGCTCGATCCAGCTGCGCGCCGCGACGAGCGCGGCGGCTCGCAACGTGCGATCGCGGTCCTCGAGCGCCTCGCGCACGAGGCGTTCGGACGCGAAGTAGTCGAGCGCGGACAGGGTCACGAGCGCCGCTCCTCGCAGCCCCGCGTCCGCCGGGCACTCGTACAGGTCCTGGACCTCGCGCACGAGCCTCTTGCGATCGCCGCCGAGTCGCTTGGCCGCGAGCAGGCGATCCATCGACCACAGCAGCGCGCGCGACACCTCGGCGCTCCGAGGGGACAAGTGCCGCGTGAGCTCGAGCCCGTCGACTTCGATCGTCACGCGACCGAGCGCTTCCGCGACGCGCAGCCGCACCCACGCGTCCTGCGCGCCGAGCCCGCGTCGACCGAGCAGATCCGCGACCACCGCGGAATCCTTCACCGACCCGAGCGCCATCTGCGCTTCATCCGCGACCTCGGGTTCCTCGTCCTCGAGCGCGCCGATGACGAGATGCCACGCCGGCTTCACGTCGAGCGCCGCGAGCTTCTTTACGGCCGAGCGCCGTTTCTCCGGGCGCTCGTGCGACAGCTCCTGCTCGAGCTCCCGCACGGCGGCGGCCCCGGGCCCGCTCTGCGGTCGGGCCACACCGTGGGCGGCCCACATCGCGCCGAGCGCGGCCGCCAGGAGCATCATGCGCCCCTCGCGTGAGCGAACTACGTCGACTGGCGTACGGATCGGGATCGGCATCCTGGCGAACATGGCGCTGTCGCTGACGATTGCGCCGTGCCCGCCCGTCGGACGAGCCCGGCGCGCCGCGGTTTCACCCGACTCGAGGAATTCGCCATGTCGTTCGCATTGCTGCTCTTCGCCGCGCCCCTGTGCGTCCCGCGGGACGACGAGGCACGTGAGGTCGTCGCCCGTATCGAAGCCGTCGCGCGCCACGTGGTGGAATCGGAAGGAGTTCCCGGTCTCGCGATCGCCGTCCTGCGCGACGGCGAGTTGATGCTCTCCAAGGGTTGGGGCTACGCCGATCCCGCGCGCCGATTGCCGGCGAGCGGCGAGACGCGCTTCCCCATCGCCACGGTCGGGCGTCAGCTGACCGCCGCGGCGATCCTCCGTCTCGCCGAGCGGGAGGACTTGAAGCTCGACGATCCGATCGAACGCTGGCTGCCGAGCGCGGCCGAAACCGCGAGCGGCATCCAGCTGACGCACATGCTCGCCGGGACTTCGGGCATTCCCGGTCCGCGCGGCTGGCTCGAACGGAATCCCGAGCTGCTCGGCAAGCCGGTGAAGGTCGACGAGTTCGCGGCGATCTTCTCCCGGCTGCGACCGGAGTTCGCGCCCGGCGCCGACTTCTCGCTCGACAGCTCGGGCTACGCGCTCTTGTCCATCGTCGTCGCGAACGCGTCGGGCCGCTCCTACACCGAGTTCGTGACGCGCGAGGTCACCGAGCCGATCGGGCTCGAGGGGATTCGAGTCTGCGCGCAGGGCCAGCGCGCCGTCGGATACGCCGGCGATTGCGAGCACACCGCCGGCGAAGGCGAGTTCGATCTGCCGCTCGCTTCGGACGCCGCGGGCTTCGGTCACCACTGGTGCGCGTCCGTGGAGGACCTCGTGCGCTTCGAGCGCGCGCTCTTCGATCGCTCGCTGCTGCAAGAGAAGTCGATCCTGCGGATGACGACGCCCGTCGAGCTCTCGGGCGGGAGATCGACCGGGTACGGGTACGCGCTCGCGATCGAGACGATCGAGGGCCGGCGCGCGTATTCGCACACCGGAGGAAGCGGCGGGTTCCGCGTGCGGACGGCGCACTACGTCGAGCCCGATCTCACGATCGCCGTGCTCGCGAACTGCCACTGCGCGCCGGTCGATCTCGTCGAGCGCGAGGTCGCCGCCGCGGTGCTCGGCTGGCCGCCGCGCATGATGGTCGAGGTGCCGCTGGAGCCGCGCGACCTCGAGCGGTACGTCGGCGCCTACCAGCTCGCGACGACGCGCGTGCGCATCGCCGCCGTCGACGGACGCTTGCACTACGAGGGAGCCGAAACGGCGATGACGCTCCTCTATCAGGGACGCCACTTGTTCGCTTCGGCGGCGGACAAGGACGTGCTCGTGAAGTTCGAGGTCGAGGACGGACGCGCCGTGTCGTTCACTCTGACGCGCGGCGGATTCGAGTCGACCGCCCGAAGGATGGAGTGATCACTTCTTCGGGGCGATCTCCTCGAGGAGCTTCATCACGGCGTCTTCCATCTCCTGATCGCGCACGTCGCGATACCGGATCACGCCTTTGTGGTCGAGGACGTAGATCGTCGGCCAGCCCTGCACGTTCCACTTCGTCGCGAGCTTGCCGCTCGTCGACTCGTCGATCGCTTGCCGCCAGGTGATCTGCTGCTTGGCGAGGATCTCCTTCACCTTGTCCGCGGGGCCGTCACTGTTGATTCCGATCAGGGCGAAGGGCTGCTTCTCCAGGCGCTTCACGAGCGCCTTTTCGTGCGGCAGCATCGCACGGCACGGGCCTCACCAGAATCCCCAGAAGTCGACGATCACCACCTTGCCGCGGTAGTCGGACAGCTTGAACGGCTTGCCGTTCTCGTCGACCGCGTCGAAGTCGGGCGCGACCATGCCGACCTGGAGGTGATCGATCTCGAAGAGGTTGCGCTCCGCGATCGCACCGTACGTGCTCCTGCGCAGCGTCTCGACGGCGCCGAACTCCTTCGACAAGCGCTCGAAGATCGCGCGCGCCTCGGCGAGCTTCGCGGGGTTCGTCGCCGCTTCGTCGAGCGCGATCCCCGCCATCGTGTACAGCGCGCCGGCCTTGACGCTCGCGTGCGGCGAACCGTCGACCATCTTCCGCAGCGCGCCCTGCACGACGTCCGCGCCGGCTTCCCGCGACGCGTAGCGCAAGCGCGGCGGGAGATCGGCGAGCTTCGGTGATTTCAGATAGTCGACGAGCAAGATCTCGAGCGCGCCGTGGGCTTCGTCCCGCGCGTCCACGGGTCCCGCGATCCCGATGATCGCGATCCACGCGCTGGCGGCCGCGTCAGTGCCGTGCGCGCTCTCGGCGAGATCGCGCAGCTCGATCACGTACTCCTTGCCGGGCCGCAGCTTTCGCGCGGCGGCGCGCTCCTCGTCGGTCTTCGCGGCGCGCCCGGCCTCGTACGCCTTGTCCGATTGCTCTTCGTAGCGCTTGAGGATGTCGTCGAGCTTCTCTTGCGGCGTCTGCGCGCTCGCCGCGGGCGGAGCCTCGAACGACGCGGTCAGCACGGCGGCGTGGCTCGGGACGGCGATCGCCGCGCCGCACAGCCAGGCACAGATCACGAACCTCTTCATGGGATCTCCCTTCCGGTAGAGGTGCCAGTCTACGCCCTCCCGAGATTCCTCGGGCTCGTCGCGCGGAAGACTCGAACCCTGGAAATGCGGAACCCCGCTCCTTGGGAGCGGGGCTCGTGAATCGTCCGGACGCGATCGACTCAGTTGCAGATCGCGAGCGAGGCCGAGCTCGCGAAGCGGACCGCGGCGGGCTCGACGCGCATGGCGGGGATCGCGGCGAGCGCGTACGGCATCGAGCGCTTGGGCTCCGCGCCGCAGGTCCGGCCCGGGTGCACGAGCGAGGTCGAGATCTTGAGCGACTGCTCGTTCTCCGTGCGCACGACCTCGTCGATCGAGGCGATGTACCCGGTCGTCGGCTTCACGCCGGCGGCGTAGAGCACGACCCATTCGTGCCGGAAGTCGACGCCGAGCGCGCGCTGGCCGAAGTAGCCCTCGAACTCTTCCTTGTTGGTGAACACGCGCTGCGCGGGCGCGGCGGCCCACCGGCCGACTTCGACCTCGATCGGACGGGCGGGCAGGCCCGTGTGCTCGGGCGCCGGCGGCATGGTCGCGGACATGAGCAGCGGAAGGACCGGAGCGAGAAGGTGCAGGGCGAGTTTCATGGCAGACCTTTCCTCGAATTCGTCGGCGGTGTGTGGAGCCGACATTTGTGCGAGGGGCCGAGCCACCTGAGTCGAAGCACCGCACTTCGAAAAGTCGCCGTGCTCGAACGTTCCCGCGACTGAGCCGCGTCGAGCGCGTGCGTGTTGTCGGCGACGTGCACTCGAACTCGGCGAGCGGGAGGAAGCGGCGCCCGAGTTTCACGGTCGGAGAGGAGCGCTGTGCGGAGAATTGCTGACCTCGGCGAGCCGGCGCGGCGGGCCGAGTTGCGCAGGGCCACGAACATCGAATCGGCTCTCCGTCGCCGACCCACCGCTGTACCGATTCCTAGGTATCCTTTCGCTATTCGCGAAGTCCCCCTGCGCGCGGCAGGTGTGCTCGACGCTTCCTCCCTCCCCCGCGACGAACGACCGGTCTCTCACCGGTCGTCTCCATTCCGATGAACACCCGCACCGGCCGCAACTGTGTCTTCTCCTCGCTGATGGCTCTGGCCGCGATGCTCGCCAGCTCGAGCGCCCAAGCACAATCCTGCACCACACCGCCCAGCGGCCTCGTCAGCTGGTGGCCGATGGACAACGAGACCGGCGACGTCATCGACGGCAATCAACCGTCGAACGCGAACGCGGTGAGCTTCGTGTCCGGCAGGGTCGGACTGGGAGCCTCGCTCGGCGCGGGCGGATTCATCGACGTCGCGCACTCGGCGAACCTCGCGAACCAGCGCTTCACGCTGGAAGCCTGGGTGCGACCGAACGGGCCGGGGCCGAACAACGACAGCATCGGCTCGGTGATCGTCCTGAAGAACCAGACCGGCTCGATCTCCACCGCCGGGCTCTCGTGGCGCGCGATCGACGGGCGCTTCCTGTTCTCGTTCGGCGATCCGGCGACCGAGCGCATCCTCTCGACGAACACGTTCGCGGCGGGACAGTTCCACCACGTCGCGGGGTCGTACGACGGCGCGGCGTTCCGCCTGTACGTCAACGGAGCACTGGAGGGTCAGCTCGCGCTCGTGAAGACGTTGACCTACAGCACGGGTGTGCCGTGGTGCATCGGCTCCTCCACGCCGGCGTTCCGCAGCCTGGGCGCGCCGCGTACTTGGAACGGCGTCATCGACGAGGTGTCGGTGTACAACCGCGCGCTCACGGTGACGGAGGTCGCGGCGCAGCACGCGGCGAGCGTGTCCGGAAAGTGCAAGCCCGTTCCGCCCGGCTATTGCCTGCCCCCGCCGGGAGGCCTCGTCGGTTGGTGGCCGCTCGACGGCGACACGCACGACATCGATTCCGGGAACCACGCCTCCGCGACGAGCGGCGTCACGTTCACGGCGAGCAAGGTCGACGACGGCTTGACGCTCGCGAGCGGCGGATTCGTCGATATCCCGCACACGGCGCAGCTCGCGAACCAACGCTTCACGGTGGCCGCGTGGGTGCGCGCCGACGGCGCCGGACCGAACAACGACGCCTTCGGCTCGGTGATCGTCGCCAAGCAGAAGTCGCAGCCGGCGGGCAACACCGACGTGCCGATCTGGCTGACGTGGAGCGCGGCGACGAACCAGTTCGGCTTCGGATTCGGCAACGTCTTCTCGCAGCGCATCGTGTCCGCGCAGACGTTCCCGCCCGGCCAGTTCCACCACGTCGCGGGCACGTACGACGGCGCGGTCTTCCAGCTGTACGTCGACGGCACGCTGCAAGGCCAGTTCAACTTGGTGAGGACGATCGAGTACGACGCCGCGATCCCGTGGACGATCGGATCGAACGCGGCGCCGTACCGCGCGGGCAGCTTCCCGCGCACGTGGAACGGGATCATCGACGAGGTCGAGATCTACGACCACGCGCTCTCGGCGGACGAGATCCAGGACGCGTACGCGGCGAACAATCTCGGCCACTGCAAGGTGTTCGACATCGTCGCGCCCGTCGTGACGATCACCTCTCCGGCGAACCTCGCGGTCGTGAACGGGGGAAGCGTCACGGTGACGGTCACGATCTCCGACGACACGGCGACGAACGTCGTCTCCACGCCGCCCGGCATCGACGTCACGTTGCCGCCCGGCGGCGGCACGGTCAGCGGCACGATCGCGCTCGGCGAAGGCATCAACACGATCTCGGTCACCGCGGAGGACGAAGGTCACAACGTCGGCGGCACGTCGGTGATCGTGAACCGAGACACGAAGGCGCCGGAGATGCTCGTCCTCTCGCCGCTCGAAGGCTCGATCGTCGGCGAGACGCCGTACCCGGTCACGACGCTCGTCGTCGACGACAGCTTCCAGGTCCTCTTGATGATCGGCCCCTTCCCGTTCGTGCTCACGTTCCCGCCCCGGGGCGCGACGCGCACTGCGAACGTGGACCTCGTGGAAGGCCCGAACACCGTGCTGATCACGGGGACGGACCAAGGCAACAACGTCGCGACGATTCCGCTGCACCTGACGCTCGACTCGAATTCGCCGATCGTCACCGTCGACGAGCCGCTGGACGGCGCGACGTTCGGCCCGGGTGAGTCGCCGATCGCCGTCACGGTGACCGTCGACGACATCACCGAGAGCGTGGTCACGTCGGTGCCCGCCGGCGTCGGCGGCTCGCTGCCCCCGGGAGGCGGCGTGCTCGTCGGCACGCTGGCGCTCGTCGAAGGAACGAACTCGATCCGCGTCCAGGCCGTCGACCAAGTGAACCTTACCGGTCACGCGTCGATCACGGTGATCCTCGACACGACGGCGCCGCTCGTCGCGATCGATTCGCCCGCGGCGAACGCGGCCGTGCGCGGGGTCGTCGACTTCCACGTCGGCGCGTCGGACGTGATCCCCGGTTCCAAGATCGCGCGCGTCGAGCTCTTCGTCGACGGCGCGCCGCTCTCGACGGTCGCCGAGGAGCCCTACGAGCACACGCTCGACACGACGACGCTCGCCGACGGCCTGCACGTGTTGTCGGCGCGCGCGGTCGACGGCGAGGGCAACTTCGCGACGGCGTCGGTGCAGGTCCGAGTGGACAACACCGCGCCCAGCGTGGCGATCCAGGACCTCACCGCCGGGCAGTTCGTGTCCGGCAGCGTGCCGTTCACGGTCGCGATCACCGATTCGGGCGCGGGGCTCGCGTCGGTGGAAGTGCTCGCCGGCGGCGCTCCCCCGTCGTCCGATCCTTCGAGGGCGTACCCGCCGCCGCCGGTCGTCGGGGGTGACGTTCTCTCGGGCGAGCACGACACGAGCCGCGGGCTCGACGGACCGCTGACGTTCCTCGCGCGCGTGGTCGATCTGGCGGGGAACGAGTCGACGGCCGAGCTGACGGTCACGGTCGACAACACCGCGCCGAGGAAGACGCTCCTCTCCCCCACCGACGGCAGCACGGTCTCGGGCGTGGTCCAGATCCTCGTCGAGGTCGACGATCCGTACTTGGACGTCATCGAGGTCCGCGTCGACGGACAGCTCGTCGCCACGTCGATGACGTCCCCGGTGTCGGTCGCGTTCGACACGCGCACGCGGCTCGACGGAGCGATGACCGTGACGGTGACCGCGCGCGACCTCGCGCGGAACATCAGTCAGTGCACGGCGGTCGTCAACGTGAACAACACGTCGCTGCGGATCGATCCTCAGACGCTCAACCTGAAGTCGAAGGGCGGCGCGAACTCGGTGACCGCCTATCTCGAGGGACCGAGCGTCCCGCTCCTGATCCCGACCGAGGCGAACTCGATCGCCCTGCTCGTGCCGGGCGGCAACCCGGTGCCGGCGACGACGGGATTCGCCGGCGACGACTTCGCGACCGATTCGGACGGCGACGGCATCCCCGAGCTCGTGATCAAGTTCGATCGCCAGAAGCTGATCCAGTCGATCCAGGCGGGCATCGCGGCCGGCGCCATCCAGCCCAACTCGGTCGTGACGCTGACGTTCGTCGCGGGCGGCGGGTCGGTGATCGGCACGGACTCGATGCGGATCAACCAGTGATCATGAGTCCCACGAGTCGAATCCTGCTGTGCGCGTGCGCGGCGAGCCTGGGCGGCTTGCTCTGGCTCTTCTGCACGCACGGCGATCGCGACGGCGGCGTCGTTCGAGTCGACGCCGAGAGCGCGATCGCGGCCGACACCTCCCGGTCGTCCGACGTCGAAGCCAGCGCGTTCCCCGTGATGCAGGCGACGACGCCCGCCGACGTGCGCACGGTGCGGCGCTTCTGCCGCGCGGCGGACCACGACGACGTCGACGCGCTACGCGACGCGGCGACGCGATCGGCCGATCCGCTCGTCGCCGGCAACGCGATGCGCGCGCTCGGTCGCCTCGGCGAGTTCGCCGGCGACGCGGAGCTCGAGGCGTTGCTCGCGGACGATCGGCAGCGCGTGCGACAGGAAGCCGTGATCGCGCTCGGCAAGAGCGGATCCCCGGCGGCGGTCGAGCAGCTCTTGCCGCTCCTCGACGACGGCGATCCGATGCTGCGTCCGCTCGTCTTGCAGGCGCTCGGCCGGCTCGGCGGGGACGAGGCGCGCGCCGTGCTCGAAGGCGTGCTCGCCGACGAGACCGCGACCGAAGCGGAGCGCGCGCTGGCGCGGGCGGGCCTCGATTCACGCGGCTAGGGTGCGAGCCGCGCCGGGCTCGGCGTCACGCCGCCAGCTGCTCGACGAGTCGCCGCGCCTCCTCCAGCGCCATTCCGCGGCGCAGGCGCAGCACGCTCACGGCTTCCATCCTGGAGCCCATGACGCACAGCTCGAGCACGAGATCGTCGACCTCCTTCTCCGAGGCCTTGCGCCAGTCGACGGAGCGCGCGAGCGGTTCCTCGACGCGGTAGTGGCGCCCGAGGAAGGCCAGCGCGTGGTGAAGACCCGGCCGCAACGCGAGTCGCGGATCGCGCCACGTGATGCGCACGACGTTCGGCGAAACGACCCGGACGGGATACACGGAGTGGTGCGCTCGGCCGCGGCGGCTCGAGCGTCGCTCCCGGGCCAGGGCTTCCCCGAGTCGTTGCGTGCGGTCGTGCACGAGCTCGACGTCGAGGTGCTGCTCGACCACGAGCAGGTCTCGATGCCGTGAGCCGGGCAGGAGCCGCCGCGTGCGGTCGCACCGGATCGAGCGGATCTCCGCGCTCGGGATCCAGCACACGGTCGGGTCGTCGGCGGCGAGATCATCATTGAGGTAGGAACGGATGCGCACCGCGATTCCGTTCGAACGCAGGCGTACGGCCCAGTGCCGCGGTCCGAAGCCGCGACGGACGCCGGGCCAGAGGTTGGCGACGCAGAACGCGAGCAACGCGCCGATCGGCCAGCCGAGCATGCCCCACGGTCCGACGAAGAGCGGCAGGATCAGCCAGCCGGTCGCGATCGACGCGAAGACGGCGAGCACGATCACGCGCCCGACCACGGCCTCGCGGTGAACGACGTCGCCGGGATCGAGCGTGAGCTGATCGTGGCGCAGGAGCTCCATGCGGCATTCATCGGCTGCCCGAGCGTCCCGATCGGAGCGCCGATCGCCGTCGCGCACCGCCGCGGGGCACCGCGGGCACGAATGGGGCCGCTCAGCGCGGCAGGCGCAGCGGCGCGTCCGGTCCCATCGGCCATCCGATCAGGATCCAGGCCGCGAGCAAGAGCCCCCACACGACCAAGAAGACGACCGAGTACGGGAGCATCGTGGCGATCAGCGTGCCGATGCCGGCCTTGGGCTCGTACTTGTGGACGAAGGTCAGGATGAGCGGGAAGTAGCTCATCAGCGGCGTGACGATGTTCGTCACGCTGTCGCCGACGCGGAAGGCGCCCTGCACGAGCTCCGGCGAATAGCCGAGCAACATGAACATCGGCACGAACACGGGCGCGAGCAGCGCCCACTTCGCGGACGCGCTGGCGATCATCAAGTTGACGGCGGCCGCGAAGAGCACGAGCGCGACCATGAGCGCCACCGGCTGCTCCTCGAGCCCCATGTCCCTCACCAGCGTCGCTCCGCCGACGGCCGTGATGACGCCCAGGTTCGTCCAGTTGAAGTAGGAGATGAACTGCGCGGCGAAGAAAGCCAGCACGATGAACGACGCCATCGACTTCATCGTCTGCGTCATCCCGGTCGTCACGTCGTGGTCGCTCTTGATGGATCCCGACACGACGCCGTACACCACGCCGGGCAAGAGACCGTAGAGGAAGATGAACGTGACGAGCCCGACCATCAGGGCCGAGTCCTTGAGCTCCGTGCTCTTCGGATTGCGCAAGAATCCGGTCTCGGGCACGACCCCCCAGAGAACGACCGCGGTCAAGACGAGGATCGTCGCGAACGCGGCCCACACGCCGCGTCGCTCGCGGGCCGAGAGCGGCTCGAGCGGCTCGCGCGCGGCGTCACCGCGATACTCGCCCAAGCGCGGCGCGGCGATCTTCTCGGTCACCCACGTCCCCGCGATCGTGATGACGAACGTGGACGCGAACATGAAGTAGTAGTTGGCGTAAGCCGCCACGCGGTAGTCGGGATCCACGATGCGCGCCGCCGCCTCGGTCAGCCCGGCGAGCAGCACGTCCACCGACCCGATCAGCAGGTTGGCGCTGTAGCCGCCGGAGACGCCGGCGAACGCGGCCGCGAGGCCGAGCAGCGGATGGCGCCCGAGCGCGTGGTAGAGAGCCGCCGCGAGGGGGATGAGCAGCACGTATCCCACCTCGCTCCCGGCGTTCGACATCACGCCGGCGAACACGACCATCGGCGTGATCCACTTGCGCGGGGCGGCGAGCACGACGAGACGCATGCACGCGCCCATCAGCCCGGAGTACTCCGCGATCCCGATCCCCAAGAGGCAGGTCAACGAGATGCCGAGCGGCGGGTACGCCAGGAAGTTCTTCGCCGCCTCGGTGATCATCCGCTGCAGCCCTGCGACCGACAGCAGGTTGACGACCGCGATCTCCTCGCCGTTCGAAGGGTGCGTCACAGAGACCTCGAGTGCGTGACACAGGCCCGACACGAGCACGACGAGCGCCGCCAGCGCCGCGAACAGCGTCGCCGGATGCGGGAGGGCGTTGCCGGCGCGTTCGATCGCGTCGAGGATGCGCTGCAAGCGTGAGGCGCGTGCGCCGGAATCGGAAGCGGCCGACATGCGAGGTCCTGTGGAGTCCTGGGAATGCGCGCTGCCGTGATTGGCGATAGCACCCTCACGGCTCGAGAACCGATTCGCAGGGTAGCCCGTCGGGAGGGCGGGGGCACGCACGAGCGCGCGGAAGTTCGACGTCCTTACGTTCAGTCCGGCGCGCCCGTCAGCACCCACGCAGCCCAGTCGCGCGTCGAGTACTTCGGAATGCCGCGCGCATCCTTCGCGTCGCGCAGCATTCGCTTCGCCTCCCACAGCGCTTGCCACTTGGGTTCGTTCCGAACCCAGAGGCGCCGGTAGAACTCGATCATCAGCTCCTTCGTCGCCTCGTCGGGAACCTTCCACAGCGACGTGATCACCGATCGCGCGCCGGCCATCTGCAGCGCTCTCTGCAAGCTCGCCACGCCTTGACCGGCTCGGCGGCGACCGACGTTCGTGTCGCATGCGGAGAGTACCGCGAGCTCGCAGCTCGAGAGATCGAGCGCGGACAGCTCTTGTGCGGTGACCAGTCCGGACACGCGTCCCGTCGCGTCCATCGGCTCATTGGCGCCGGCCAGCGCCAGGCCGCAGAGGAGCATCGGGTTCATTCCGACCGCTCGCTCGACGAGGTCCACGCGTGCGCTTCCCGGCGGTGAAGGCTCGACGTCGCTCCACGACCGCATCGATTCGGGCGCGAACCAACCGTGCGTCGCGACGTGCAGCCAGCGCGCCTTCGGCGCGAGCGCGAACAGGCTCTCGCGCGTCGCCTCCGATCCATTCCGCAGCGCGCACGCCGAGTCCGGGCGGCCGCACTCCCGCAAGCCCGCGATGCCCTCGACCTCTCGCGCGGTCGCCGGCAGGGGAACGAAGCCCGCGGACCACGCGCCGCCCCGCAGGACTGCGACGGAGAGCTCCGCGCCGGTCGCGGATTCGCCGTAGTCGACGGCGCCGAGGGCGACGAGCGTCCCGTCCGACGAAGCGGTCTCGCGCTCGCGCAGCAGCTCCGCCAGCCGCGATCGCACGTCGATCCGCCAACGATCGCCGAGCGACGATCGATCGTCCTGCGGCAGCGCATCGAGCGGTACGAGCTGCAAGACGTCGTCGAGGAGGACGACCAGGCGCCGCACACCGTCGAGCGACGGGAGGAGCGGGTCGATCACCGCGCGACGCAGCGCGACGCCGTGCGCCTCGCCGGTCGCCGACGCGTCCCGTGGATCCGCCGCGGCACCGCGCGCGTCCGCGGCGATTCCGAGCGCGCCTCGCCACGCGCCGACGAGCGTCTCGATCCTCCCGGCGGAGCCGAGCTCGATCCGGCGCAGCGCGGGCCGCGCCCCGTCGGCCCGGCGGAGCACGAACGCGCACAGGCTGGCTTCCGCGTCGCCGCCGATCGCACCGCGCGGCCGGAGCGTCGTGCGTGAATAGTGTCTGAACGCGACGAGCGCGCTCTCCGTGCCGAGCCGCTCGAGGAGCGCGGCCAGGCTGGGCTCGGCGCGCTCCGTGCCGCCGCGGCCGAGCGTCTGCGCGCGTTGGATGAGCTCGCGCTCCGCGCGCTCGACGTCCGCGCGCGCCTTCGCCGTCGCATCCGCGGGCGCGCCCGAGCGCACCAGCGCGGCGAGCGTCGCATTCGCGTCGCGCGCCCGCGTGCGCAGAGCCGCGTGCTCGCCGTCGTCCTCCGCCGCGCGCGCGAGCTCCGCGGACTCGAGCGCGACGCCGCGCAACGACTCCGACACGAGGAACGTCTCTTCCTCCCATTCGTCCGACGGCGGGAAGACGCCCAAGCCCGCGGCGAACGAGAGCGCGCTCCCCAAGTGGGCGTCGAGCGCGTGCACGCGCTCCTCGGCCTCGCGGCTCGAGCCGCTGCAGACGGCCGCGAGGGCGGATTGCCGCAGCCCCTGCGCGTGCGCCGAGCGCGCGAGCGCGAACGCGCGCCGGCTCTCGGACCGCTCCGGCTCGTCCTGGCGCGCTCCGATCGCCGCGATCGTGATCGCCAGGTTCATGCGCGCGTCTTGGAGCTCGACATGATCGGCGGAGAGCGTGCGCTCGAAGGCTTCGACGACCTTCTCCTGCAGCGCTCGGGCTCCCGACAGGTCCGACAGCTCGCGCAGCGCGATCGCTTGGAGCGCGCGCGCACGCTGCACATCGGGATGGTCGTCGGCGCGCGTGCGCGTGAACACTTCGAGCACCTTCGCGGAAAGGTCGCGTGCGCGCTCGTGATCCCCCGAGAGGAGCAGGGTGGAGGCCAAGTTGGCTCGCGCTCCTTGCAGGTCGGCGTCGTCGTCCTCGGAGCTGCGCTCGTAGGCCTCGAGGATCTCCTCCTGCAGCGCGCGCGCGGACTCCAAGTCGCCGAGGCGGCGCGAGAGCAGCGCGACGAGCGACCGCGCCGACTGCACGTCGCGGTGCTCGGGGGGCAGCGTGTTCGACAGGGTCTCGTCGACTTTCTCCGCCAGCACCCTCGCTCCCTGCAGGTCGCCGAGATGCTCGAGCGTCAGCGCGAGCCCATGTCGCGTCACCTGGAGCGTCGGATGGTCGTCCGGAAGCGCTCGCTGCTGGACCTCGAGCACCCCTTCGAACATCGCGCGCGCCCGGGCCAGGTCGCCGAGGCGATAGAGCGTGTTCGCGAGCCCGAGCGTCGCCGAGAGCACGTAGGGATGCTCGGGCCCCCGCAGACGCGATTCGATCTCGACGCGCTCTTCGGAAAGCTCGAGCGCGCGCTCGAGGTCTCCGGTCTCGCGCAGCGTCTCGGCCAGGTTGCCGCGCGCCGTCTGCATCATCGGGTGATCGTCGGGCAGGGTCCGCGAGCACACCTCGAGGACCTTCTCCTGCAGCTCGCGCGCGCGCGTGATCTCCCCCAGCGCGTACAGCGTCGCGGCGAGGTTCGATCGCGTCACCTGCAGCGAGGGATGATCGTCGGGAAACATCCGCGTCTGCGACGCGAGGACCTCTTCCTCGAGCTCCCGCGCGCGCTCGGTCTCGCCCAGGGGCTTGAGCGTGCTGGCCAAGTTCGCGCGTGTCGCCTGCACGTGGGCGTGATCGCTGCCGAGCGCGCGGATCCGCGCCTCGAGCGCCTTCTCGAACAGCTCGCGCGCGCCGTGGAGATCGCCCGCGATCGTCAAGGAGTTGGCCATGCCGTCGCGGTAGATCTGCAGATCGAGGTGATCGTCGGGCAGCGTGCGGAGCGCGACGTCGAGGTTCTTCTGGCGCAGCTCGCGCGCGCGCTCGAGCTCGCCCAGGTCCGCCAGCGTGTTCGACAGGTTCGACCTCGCACGCATCAGCTCCGGGTGCTCGTCCGGCTGCACCTTCGCGAGCGCCTCGACCACGCGCTCCTGCAGCACGCGCGCTCCGCGCACGTCGCCGAGATTCGCGAGCGTGGCGGCCAGGTTCCCGCGCGCGGTCTGCAGCATCGGATGTTCATCGGGCAGCGTGGCCGTCAAGACGTCGACGACTTGCTCGCGGAGAGCACGCGCTCCCTCGAGGTCTCCCTCGCTCGAAAGGACGCCCGCGAGATCGGAGCGCGCGATCTGCAGGTCGAGGTCGCCTGGGGACGCGGTGCGCGAGCGTGCCTCGAGCACCTGCTCGCACAGCGCGCGCGCCTCTTGGAGCCGGCCGAGCCTGTGCAGCGCCTTCGCGAGCGCTGCCCGGGCTCGCAGCACGTCGGCGTGATCGCCCGGCAGCTCCGCCGCGCGGAGCTCCAACGCGGCGCGGCCCATTCGCTCCGCGGCGCGCCAGTCCCCGAGCTCGGCCGCGAGCGCGCCGGCCTGCACGAGGAGCTCGACGCGCGCCGGCTCGTCGAGGGTCGGCTCACCCGCGGCGAGGAGCTCGACGAGCTCGGTCAATCTCGCGCGAGCGCTGTGCACGTCCGCAGCTCGCGCTTCCCGCAAGAGCTGCGTCGCGCGCTCGAGCGAGGCTTGCGTGGGCGACTGGCGCGCCCACGCGATGCCGCAGAGCACGACGACCGCTGCGGCGGCGGCGCCGCGCAACGCACACGTGCGCATCATGTCCGAGGATTCGGAGGGTCCGCGAGCACCCGGTCGTCCCATCGCGCCGGAATGACCCCGACTCCTACAGCCCGCCGTCCCCCGCGAACACGTGCACGACGACGTTCGAGTGCGTGTCCTGCGTGCCGACCGCGACTTCCGGTCGCGAGTCGCCGTCGAGATCGCCGACGGGGTGCACGCTGAACACGCGGTTGCCGGTGCTGTACTTCCAGAGCTCCGCGCCGTCGTCGCCGTCGAGCGCGTACACGTGGTAATCGAACGATCCCGCGACCACGTCCTGCCGGCCGTCGCCGTTGACGTCGCCGATCGCGCGCGCGGTCCACACGTCGCCGCCGTTGAGCGTCCCCACCACGTGCTTCCACACGAGCGAGCCGTCGGCGCCCGAGATCACGTTGACCGCGTTCTCCCAGGAGCCGACGACGATCTCGTTCTTTCCGTCGCCGGTGACGTCTTGGAGGATGTCGACGGCCATCCCGAAGTCGGGGACCTGAGTGCTCGTCCACAGGAACGCGCCGTTGACGCCGTTCACGCAGCGGATCGCGGTCCCGCCCGAGGTCCACAGCACCGCGATCGCTTCGTCGACGCCGTCTCCGGTGATGTCCGGCAGCACGCCGCACGAGCGCACGCCGACGCCGGGAATGTACGTCCACAGCACGTTGCCGCCCGGCAACGGCGAGTCGCCCTCCAAGCACACGACGCGATCGATGTTGTCGCCGATGGCCGCGAGCACGTCGTCCGTTCCGTCGCCGTTGACGTCGCCGATGTTGCGCACCGAGTACACGGCGTCTCCCGCGGCGTACTTCCAAACGACGGTCGCCTGCGGACCGGGGCTGGCGCCGTTGACGCAGATCACCGCGTCGGTGTCCGATCCGACGCCGAACGCGACCTCGGGAACACCATCGCCCGTGACGTCGGACGTCTCGCACAGCGAGTACACCCAGCCCGACGGCGGCGACACGTACGTGTCGTAGCGCCAGTGCTCGCCGCCGTTCGAGCCGTCGAGCGAGAACGCGCTCCGTCCGCCCCACGCCGTGCCGAGCAGGATGTTCGCGAAGCCGTTGCCGTCGGCGTCCGACGCGCGCGCGATCGACTCGTCGCCGTAGCACGAGCCACCGGACACGCCGCTGCTGGTCTGCAAGCTCCACACGATGCTCGCCGTGCCGCTGCTCGCGCCGTCGAGGCAGAAGACGTTCTGTCCGCTCGACGTGCCGATGCCGACGACGATCTCGTCCTTGCCGTCGCCGTTGACGTCGGGGATCGAGCGCACGCACTCGGCGTTGTCCGCGCCGGTCATCGAGAAGAGCGGCTGCACGAAGCGCGGCTTCACCGGCAGGAAGAGCGACGGACCCCCGCCCTGCGCGGACGTGAACGAGCCGACTTGCACCGCGGCAATCTCGGACTCCGCCGGCCGGCTCGCGAGCATGCGCAGGAAAAGCGAGTCGCGATCCACCGAGCTCGGTCGCGCTTGCTCGGTGCTCGGCATCGCGAAGCTTCCGAGCACGAAGACCGACGAGGTGAGCAGAAGGGCCGCGGGAAGCGCGATGCGAGGGCGATGGAGGGACTTCATTCGGCCCAGGGTACGACGAGTTGCGGATCGCGCAACCGACTGCGTCGGCAGACGCACACCCGGGTAGCACGCGACGATAGGGCGACTCTGACGCGATGTCCGCACCGTTGGGCCGCGTCAAGGTGCAGCCGTGGCTAGGAATCGCCCGTCAACACCCACGCCGCCCAATCGCGCGTCGTGTACTTCGGCATGCCGCGCTCGTCCTTGGCCGCGCGCAGCTTCGTCTTCGCTTCCCACAGCGCCTGGTGCTTGGGCTTCTTCTCCACCCATAGGCGCCGGTAGAAGTCGAGCATCAGCTCCTTCGTCGCTTCGTCGGGCACCTTCCACAAGGAAGTGATCACCGAGCGCGCGCCGGCCATGTGCAGCGCTCGTTGAAGGCTCGCGACTCCTTGACCCGCGCGCTTCTCGCCGACGTTCGTATCGCACGCCGAAAGCACCGCGAGCTCACAGCCCGAGAGTTCCAGCGTCGAGATCTCCTCGGCCGTGATCGACCCCGACGCGCGGGCCGCTGCCATCTCCGCCGCATTCGCACCTGCGAGCGCAAGACCGCAGAGGAGCATCGGGCTCATGCCGCCCACTTGCTCGACTCCGCTCGTTCGCGCTCCCAGCCCCGAGAAGTTGTCGAGAGGCTCGGGATCGCTCCACGATCGGATCGATTCGCGTCCGAACCATCCGTGCGTCGCTGCGTGCAGGTAGCGCGCGCGCGGTGCGGCGGCGATCAGCTCGGACTTCGTCGCGGCGCTTCCGGAGAGCTCGACGGGCGCGCGCTCGCGCTCCACGTGGGCCGTGTACAGCGCCGCGACCCCGTCGATCTCCCCGCGCGTCGCCGGCAGCTCGTCGAAGCCCGCCGACCAGGCGTCGGCGCGCAGCGCGGCCGCGACGGCGGTTTCGGCGGATCCTCCCTCGTGTGCTCCGAAGTCGACGGCGCCCAGACAGACGAGATCGCGTGAATCGCCCGGTTTCGCCGGAGGATCCGCGAGCTCGGCGAGCGTCGCGCGCACTTCCATGCGCACGAGGTCGCCGAGCAGGCGCCCATCTTCGCGTCCGGAGGGGAGGGAATCGAAGGGCACGAGGTGCAGCGCGCCATCCAGCGCGAGAACGACGTGCGTCGCGCCCGAGAGAGCAGGAGCGAGCGGATCGAAGATTCGCCGCCGGACCGATGCGCCGTACGACTCGAGGTCCGTGGACGCCGGATGACTCTCGGCCGACACGCCGCGCCCGCGGGTCGCGCCCAGGGCACCACGCCAATCGGCGATCGATGCTTGGATCGGAGCCAGGCGGCCTAGATCGACGACGCGGAGCGCCGCTCCGGTCTTCGGAGGCTCCGCTCGACGAACGACGATCGCGCACAGGCTCTCGCGGTCGTCGGCGTCCGCATCTCCGGGCTCGTTCGGCTCGCGAGCCGCGGACCCTGCGTCGTCCAGGTCCCAACGCGTGTAACACCGATATGCGACGACGGCTTGGGTCTCGTCGAGGGCGGCGGCGATTCGATCCGCGTCGACCGGTGCTTCGTTCGACATGCCGCGCGTCAGCGCGATCAGCTGGTCTTCGGCGGCTTCGCGACGCTGCAGCGCCGCGAGGAACGCCTCGCCCGCAGTGTCCTCGCGAACGAGCCTGGCGAGTGCCGCGCTCGCGGCCTGCAACTCCGCGCGCAACCGCGGGTAGTCCGCCGACCGCGACGCCCGCCGCACGAGCGCGGCCGAGCGGATCGCGGCTCCGCGCGAGTTCTCGGAGAGTGCGAACACGTCCGCGTCGAGCTCGGGAAGCGGTCCGACGCCGCGCAACCCGATCGCGTAGGAGATTTCGATGCTGAGGAAGCGCGCGAGTCGTGCACAGCGCTCGTCGGCCTCTCGGCTCGGTGACGTGAGGACGATCTCGTAGACCGTCGCCACGTTCGCGCGCGCGAAGTCCTCCAGCAGAGAGAGAACCCGGCTGCGCGTCCCGGACTCCACGATTCCCGTGCGCAGCGCGCTCGCCATCAACGTCTCGGCGAGGTTCACGCGCGCGGCCTGCAGGTCCGGATGATCGTCCGGAAGATTGCGCGCGTCGACCGCGAGCACGCTCTCCTCCAACTCCCGCGCGGAGTCGAGCTCGCCCATCGCCTTCAGGGTGACCGCGAGGTTCTGTCGCGCGCGTTGCAGACTCGGGTGATCGTCCGGAAGCGTGCGTTCGTAGACGTCGAGCACCCGCACCTCGAGTGCCCGAGCCACCTCGAGCTCACCGAGCTCGCGCACGATCATCGCGAGGTTGAGGCGCGCCAGCTGCAGCGTGGGGTGATCCTCGGCGAGCGAGCGCTCGTGGACTTCCACGACCTTCTCCATCAGCGCGCGCCCTCCCTCCAAGTCACCGAGCCCACGCAAGACGAGGGCGAGCGAGCCGCGCGCCAACTGGAGCGAAAGATGATCGTCGGGAAGCGTGCGAGACTCCGACGCGAGCACTTCCTCGAGCAGCGCGCGCGCCGCTCTGAGGTCACCCGCCGATCGCAGGATGTCGGCGAGGTTGCTTCGAGCCGACTGCAATTCGGGATGGTCGTTCGGCAACGTGCGCGATCGCACTTCGCAGACCTTCTCGAAGAGCGCACGCGCGCCCTGAAGATCGCCCATGTCGTGGAGCGCGATTCCGAGGTTCGTCCGAGCGACTTGGAGCGCCGGATGGTCGTCCGGCAACGTACGAGACTTCACCGCGAAAACCTGTTCGTGGAGCTCGCGCGCTCGATGGCGGTCGCCCAGCGCCTGGAGCACCGTCGCCGTCATGGCGCGCGCCTTCTGGAGCTCGAGATGATCTTCCGGAAGCGTGCGCGTGCGGACCTCGAGGACTTTCTCCGCGAGCTCGTGCGCGCGGCGGAACTCTCCGAGTTGGTACAGCGTCGCCGCGAGGTTCAGACGCGTCGACTGCAGCGACGCACTGTCGTCGGGGAGAGTCCGCGTCTGGGATTCGAGCAACTTCTCCTGCAGCTCGCGCGCGCCGCGCACGTCCCCCAGCGATTCCAGGACGGCGGCCAGATTCCCGCGTGCGACTTGGAGATCGCGATCGTCGTCCGCGCGCGTTCGCGAGTACACGTCGTAGACTTTCTCGAAGAGCGGACGAGCGCCCTGGTAGTCGCCGAGCGTCGCGATCGTCGCGGCGAGGTTCTGTCGCGCCACTTGCAGGTCGGCGTGGTCGTCCGGAAGCGTGCGCTCGCTGCGTTCGAGCAGGTCTTCGAACATGGAACGCGCCTTCGGCAAGTCGCCGAGCAGCTTCGTCGTCACCGCGAGATGGGAAAGCGCCGTCAGAGCGTCGGGATGGTCTCGGTCGACGGATCGCGAGCGAACGTCGAACACCTTCTGATTCAGCTCGTGGGCGGCGCGCAGATCTCCGAGATCCTTCAGGGTCAGTGCCAGCCGGTGCCGCGCCTTCTGGAGATCCGGATGATCGTCCGCGAGCGTCCGCGATCGAACTTCGAGAACGCGCCGGTGCGCGCGCTCCGCCGATCGCAGCTCCGCGCTCACGAAAGCAAACCGGCCCATCTGGTCGAGCAGACTCAGCGCCGCGTCGTCCTCGCGGTCGGCCAGCTCGCGCAACGCGCGGTCGATGGCGGCCGCGATCGACTCCCGGCTCTTCGAGTATTCCCTGGCGCTGCGTTCCGCACGCGCCCGGGCGAGTGCGTCGGCGAGCGACTCGAGCGCGGGCGGCGGCTCCTGCGGCAGCGCGAGCGCGATCGACGACAACCAGACCGCGAGGAGCACGCGGAGCCATCGTACTCGCGTATCTGCGTTCACGATGGGCGAGATCAAGAGCGCGTCTCGGCTATTCGGGGTCACCCGTCAACACCCACGCCGCCCAATCGCGCGTCGAGTACTTCGGCAGGCCGCGCTCGTCCTTGGCCTCGCGCAGCTTCGTCTTCGCTTCCCACAGCGCCTGGTGCTTGGGCTTCTTCTCCACCCATAGGCGCCGGTAGAAGTCGAGCATCAGCTCCTTCGTCGCTTCGTCGGGCACCTTCCACAAGGACGTGATCACCGAGCGCGCGCCGGCCATCTGCAGCGCCCTCTGCAAGCTCGCCACGCCTTGTCCGGCTCGGCGTGCGCCTACGTTCGTGTCGCACGCGCTGAGCACCGCGAGCTCGCAATTCGACAGATCGAGCGCCGCGATCTCTTCGGCCGTGATCAGCCCGGGCGTGCGACCGGTCGCGTCTTCCGGCAGATTCGCTCCCGCGAGCGCCAGGCCGCACAGGAGCATCGGGCTCATGCCTCGCACTCGCTCTTCGCCGGACATCCGCGCGCCGAGGCCCGTGTACTTGTCGAGCGGCTCGGGATCCTCCCACGACCGGATCGATTGGGGCGCGTACCAGCCGTGCGTCGCGACGTGCAGGTAGCGAGCGCGCGGCGCGAGCTGTGTCAGCACCGCGCGCGACGCCTTGCGCTTCTCGAGCACGAGCGCCGCGCGATCCTCGAACACCTCGCCGTACAGCGAGCCGACGCCGCGCGCTTCCTCGGCGGTGTGCGTCAACGGCTCGAATCCGCGTTCCCACGCGCCTCCGCGCAGCAGAGCCGCGACCTGCGTCGGCGCCTCGGCGTCGACCTCCGCGAGCTCCTCCGCCGACGCTTCGAGCGGCTTCGAGTTGAACGACGGGCCACCGAGCGCGAGCAGCACGCCCCCATCCGGGCGCGGCGCGGGCGATTCGAGGAGCTCGATCAGCGTCAACCGCGAATCGATGCGCCATCGGTCGCCGACGAGCTCGGGCGAGCCCGCGAGCGGCAGGGCCTCGAGCGACACGACGTGCAGCGCGTCGTCGGGAACGACGACGAGACGACGAACGCCGTCGAGCGCTCCCACGAGAGGATCGAAGACGAGCGCTCGGAGCTCGTCACCCCGCGTTCGGACGAGATCCACGTCGGTGCTCGCGCTCATGCCCCGCTCTCGGCCGATGCCGATCGCTTCGCGCCACGCGACGACCGCGCTCTCGATCGGCGACAGCGGTCCGAGATCGAAGAGCTGCAGTCGCGGAGCTTCCGACTCGGTCGAGTCGCGAACGACGAACGCGCACAGACGAGGCTCCGTCTTCGATCGCACGACGAGACGGTCCGACGCGTCGCGCTCGTTCGTCGCTCGCATCCGTGTCGATTCGTAGCGACGGTAGCTCACCGCGGCTTGGTCCGGCCCGAGGCGACGCGCGATCGAATCGACGTCGAGCTCCAACGCGCCTCGCGTTCCGTTGAGACGTGCGCGGGCCGCGGCGACCAGTTGCTTCTCCGCCGCGTCCCGGCGCTCGCGTGCGCGAGCGAAGTCGTCCAGCGTCGTCCCCTGCTGCACCAAGCGCGCCAGCTCGTCGGTGGCGTTCCGCAGCTCCGCGCGCACCGCGGCCTGATCGGGTGAGCCGGCAGCCTGCCGCACGAGCTCGCCCGCCGCGAGCGCGGCGCCGCGCGTGGTCTCCGACAGCACGAACGCCTCCATCGGGATCGCGCTCGTCGGTCGGAAGACGCCCAAGCCCCGTGCGCACGACAGCGCGAAGTCGAGATCGGGGGCGAGCGCGACGCACCGCTCCTCCGCTTCCCGTCCCGCCGAGCCCACGATCGCCGCGCGCGCGTCGCGCACCGCGGCGCGGCACGAAGTGACGATCACGTCCTCGCAGCGCTGGACGCGGTCCGCGTGCGCCGCCGCCGGCTCCAGGC
>CAZQHA010000003.1:0-24730 GCA_964592795.1 uncultured Planctomycetaceae bacterium
TCGAGCGCGGTCTGGCTGTCGAGGTTTCCCGTCGCTTCGTCGGCGAGCACGATCGCGGGATCGTTCACGAGCGCGCGCGCGATCGCGACGCGCTGCTGCTGTCCGCCGGAGAGCTCCGTCGGCTTGTGGTCGAGCCGCTTCGCGAGGCCGACCCGCGCGGCGAGCTCGCGCGCGCGCTCCTCGCCGTCCTCGGGCGGATCGTCCTGGTAGAAGAGCGGCACGAGGATGTTCTCCAACACGTTGAGTTGCTGGATCAGGTTGTACGACTGGAACACGAAGCCCAGGTGCCGGCTGCGCAGCTCCGAGAGGTCGTCGTCGTCGAGCGTCGCGACCTCCTCGCCGCGAACCTTGTACGAGCCGCTCGAGGGACGGTCGATGCAGCCCAGGATGTTGAGCAGCGTCGACTTGCCCGAGCCCGACGCGCCCATGATCGACCAGTACTCGCCCGACCGGAACGTGAACGAGAAGTTGTCGAGAGCGCGGACCTCGTGCTGTCCGAGCTGGTAGACGCGCGTGACGTCAGTGAGCTCCGCGACCGGAGCGCCGCGCGGATCCGGCGGGCGGCGTTCAGCCACGGGAGGGCGGCTTCTCGGAGGACGACTGCGCGGGAGCTTCGGCCGGTTTGTCGCTGACACCCTCGGCGGGCTTGTCACTCGTGCCGTCGGCGGGCTTCTCGCCCGCGCCCTCGGCGGGCTTCTCGCGTGCGCCGCCGGCGGGCGCGCCGGCGCCGTCGCCGCGTGGCCAATCGCGACCGCGGCCTTCGCCGCGGAATCCTCCCGCTCGCTCGCCTCGCGGTCCGCGATCGCCTCGCTCCGCGTCGATGCGGGCGGGCGGACCGCTCGGGTCCTGCGTCCCCGTCTCCCGGGCCATGGGCGCTGCGCCGGCACCGTTCGCCTCGGTCGTGGGAGGCGGCGCCGCGCCCGGCTTCTCCTCTTCGGCCGACTCGAGGATGAACCCCGGGGGCGGAGTCAGGAGCACGGGCTCGCCTTCCGCGAGACCCGCGAGGATCTGCACCCATTTCTCGCTCGACTTGCCGACCTTGACCTCGCGCAGCTCCGCGCTGGCGCCCGTGTCGACGAACGCGATCGTCTTGCCGCCTTGCAGGAACACGCACTGCAGCGGGACGAAGAGCGTGTCCGGAATCACCTCGGCGAGGATCTCGATGCTGCAGCTCATCCCCGGCCGCATCTCCGCGTTCGAATCGTCGATCGACACCTCGGTGCGGTACAGGCGCTGGTTCGGGTTCGCCCACCAGTTGCCTTTGTCGGGCAGTCGCGCGACGAACTCGACCTTGCCGTGGTACTCGACGCCGGTCAGCGCATCGACGGTGATCGTGCACGGCATGCCGGGAAGGACCTGCTTCAGCACGGACTCGTGGATGCTCGCCTGCGCGATCATGCCGCCCGCGCGCGGGATGGAGAGGATCTCCTGACCCTCGCGCACCTGCGTGCCCTCCATCATCGCCTCGCTGCTGTTGCGGCCGCCTTCGGTCCGCGCGTAGACGACCATGCCTTCCGCCGGCGCGGTCATCTTGGTCTTCTCGAGCTGGCTGCGGTACCTGGCGAGCTTGTCCGACTCGAGCGTCAACCGCGCGTCGCTCGTGAGGAGCGCCGCCTTGAAGTCCGCGATGCGCGCCTCGGCTTGGAGCTTCGTGCGCTCGAGACCGCGCTGCGCTTCGACGAGGAGCGCCTTCAGCTCGCTCTGCTTGCGCGGGTCCTCGTAATCCTGGAACAGCTTGAGCTCGAGCTCGGCCTGCTTGTACTGGACGTCCGCGCTCTGGAAGTCGAGGTCGTCGCGATCGAGCTCGGTCTTCGTCAAGAAGCCCTTCTCGGTCAGCGTCCTCGACCAGTTCAACGTGTTCTCGGCCTGCGTGCGCTGCTGCTTCGCGAGCAGGATCTTGTCCTGCGCCATCTTCAGCTGCTGCTCGAGATCCCCCTTGAGGTACTTCTCGAGGTCCATCTCGGCGAAGCGGAGCTTGCGCTCGGCGGCCTCGATGTCGGAGAGGTTCTGGCTGGCCTGGATGTCGTACTGAGCCTTCGCCTTCTTCTGGCTCGCGTCGGCGTTGTCGGCCGCGATTCGCTGCTGCAGCTCCTTCTCGACGAGGTCGGACGCGTCGAGCCGGACGAGCAGGTCGCCCGGCTTCACGAGAGTTCCCTCGGGGATCAGCCACAAGATCGTCGTCTGGCCTTCGATCTCGCTCTTGATGCTGACGCTGTTCTTCGCGGCGAGCTCACCGCGCTGCAGCACGCTGATCCGCAGCGGGCCGCGCTCGACCTTGGCGCCGCGGCGCTGCGTCGCTGCGGCGGGCGCGAGCCAACCGCCCGGCCCGACCCCCCACAAAAGGAAGAGGGCGACGAGGCCCAGGGCGATCCAAACGATCTTTCGCGTCACCGATCTCTCCGCTCGCTCTCCGAAGGCTCCTGGGATCCGTCGCCGCCAGGCGGCGCTTCCTGCGGCACCGACTCGGCGACGGCCGGCAGCGCCTCGACCGTGATCCCCCGCTCATCGATCGTGAGCAGCTCCATATCCAGGTACAAGCCCATCTTTGCCAGAGTGTAGTCGATCAGCGCGGACGTAGCCGCGTTTTGGGCCGCGAGCAGCGACTCCTGAGCCTCCAAGAGGTCGCGCGTGCTGGCGCGGCCGGCCTCGAGCGAGAGCTGCGCGCTCTCGATCCGTCGCTCGGCGAGCTCCACCGCCGCGACCTGGATCTCGTAGGCTTCGCGGCGCGTGTCGATGCGCCGCAGCGAATCGCGCAGGTCGGCGCGGATCTCGTCGGCGGACTCTTCGGCTTCGCGCTTCGCGACGTCGTAGTCGATGAGCGCCGCGCGATAGTCGTTGCGCTCGGGGAGGCGTTCGAACGGCAGATCCCATCGGACGTCCAGAGTCCACAGCTGGGCGCGCGACGACAGATCGGTGAACTCGCCCGGAATGCCGACGTTGTCGTACTCCGCGGTGAAGAGGAGATCGCCGCGCAGCTGATCCTCGGCGATCGCGATCCGGCGGTCGGCGTCGGCGTCGGCCTGCTCGTCGACGATGTTCAGGTGGTCGAGCCGGTGCGCGAGCGCGAACGCGGCGGCGAGCTCCTCGTCGACTTCGATCGCGCCCAGGTCCTGCTTCGCGAGCGCGTCCAGCTCGGTCGGATCGAGCACGAGCGGAGCCTGCGTCGGCAGTCCCAGGAACAGCTTGAACTGATCGCGATTGAACTCGAGCTGCTCGCGCGCCTCGAGGAGCTGATTGCCCGAGCGCAGCTCGTTCTGGCGCGCCTGGCCGGCCTCGATCACGGACAGGCGGCCCGCGCGGGCGAGCTCGGTGTTGCGGTCGCTGAGGATCTTCAGGTTCTGGAAGTTCGCCTCTTGGTTCTTCACCGCGTCGAGGCGCTGCAGGTGCTCGTAGTAGCGCTCGGCGACCTCGAACGCGAACTCGCGGCGGAAGCGCTCGAACGATCGCACCGCGTACACGAGATCGCGCTCGGCCTGCGTGAGCGGCTCCTTCACGACGAGCTCGCCGAAGCCGCGCAGGAGCGGCTGCGTGATCGTGAGTCCGACGTTGCTCACGGGATCCCAGTCGTCGGACGTCGAGAGCGATCGCGTCAGGCCCAGGCCGATGTCGCCGACGATCTTGGCGCCGGTGCCGAGCAGCTTGGAGAGGCTGAAGTTCGCGTCGCCGACGGCGATGTCCGCCCGGTCGTCGATCCCGATGACGCTGGCGTCGAGCGTCCCGCCCTTCTGCAGCGCGAAGTTCCAGCGCTCGAGCGTCAGGTCGAGCGCCGAGAGGTACAGCTCCTCCTTCTCGCGCTGGTAGTCCCGGCTGTTCTCGGCCGCGATCTTCAGGCACTCGGCGAGCGAGATCGGCTCGGTGCCGCTCGTCTCACCGCGCAGGAGGCGCTGCCGCAAGCTGCTCGGATCGGGCTCGATCGAGAAGAACGGGTCGCCGATGTGGAGCTGCTGGCGGCGCGCTTCGACGATCGAATAGACCTCGCGATCGGCGTCGCGGCGGTGCTCATCGGCGGACTTGCAGGCGACGAGGACGCACGCCGCCGCGGCGCCGCCGAGGCTCATTCGGTCCATCCATCGGTGCCTTGCGGGCCTCATTCGATCCGAACAGGCTAGCCCCCGTCCCCGGAGTGAACCAGAACGGCCGCGGCGCGGTCCGAACGACCGGGAGCCGTTTTCGAAACATGAACACGCGGCGCGGCGCGCGCGTGCTTCAGGAATTCCGGAGCGGTGGCTTCGGCGCGAGCTCCGCCGCGCGCGCGGCGTACTCCTCGGGCGAGATCCGGATCGCCCACACGTCGCTCTCCTGCCATTGGAACGCGCACAGCTCGCTGCCGCGGAACACGAACCGTCCCGCACAGGTGCCGTCGCCGCGAGTCAGCTCGACCGTGCGCAGCGCGATCGTCCCGGCGCTCGCGAAGTCGCCCGAGCCGTCGTCGACCTCGTACGACGTGCACAGCTCGGCGACGTCGAGCGCGCGCACGAGCGGATCGAAGCGCAAGAAGCGGCCCGCGGTCACGCGGCCGGTCCGCGCGAGCTCCAGCAGGTAGAGCGGCATCACCGCGCCCTTGCCGGTGCCGACCGACTCGCGGCGCGTCTCGCTCGAGCTCCACTCGATCACGCGCAGGTTGTGCCCGTCGCGCGACCATTCCGCGCGCAGCGCCCGCCCGCGCGGCCCGATCTCGCGCCACACGAGGCGCGGTCCGGCGTCGGTCAATCGCTCGACGTGGAACACGCGCGTCGAGTCGGAGCGATGCTCCTCGCCCGCGAACGTGGACTCGCACTCCAGTTGGAGCCCGTCGGCGTCGCGCCGTGCGCGCCAGGCGACGACGCCCAGGGTCGTGCCCCGGCTCGCGAGCACATCCCGCGCGCTCCGCGGCGAGGCTTCGAGCTCTTGAAGCGCGAAATGCTCCAGCCGGAGCTTCGCCTCCCAGTCGGGGGCGGGCGCGGGGACTTCGCCCGCGAACGCGGAGAGCGCGAGGACGCTCGCGGCGAACGCAAGGATCGGACGGGGGACAGGCATCGCGGGCACCGCGCGGCCGCGGCGGACGACAGCGCTATCGGAAGCTTCTTCCGATCCCTTGAGCGCGCGTTCGGCGTCCCGTCCCTGCCGCTAGCGCGCCGTCTCGTCGGCGATCCAGGCCTTGTATCTCGCCTCCACGTCGCGGGGGGCGACGACGACGCACTCCGGCAGTTCGTAGGGATGTCGCTCGCGAAGGAGCCGCATCAGGTCGTCGACGCGTTCCGCGGTCGTCTTGGCGATCATCAAGACCTCGCCGGCCTCCTCGACCGCGCCTTTCCAACGGTAGACGCTCTGCACCCCCGGCACGAGGTTCACGCACGCCGCGCAGCGCGCATCGACGAACTCGCGCGCGAGAGACTTCGCCATGACCATGTCGGGCGCGGTCATCAGCACGATGCGCGGATCGAGACCTCCCGAAAGTGCCACGGCGAGAGCGTAGGACCGCGTGGGGCGCGCCGAAAGGCCCGAGCGAGCGTTGCCGACGCCGCGGACGCAGTGGAGAATCCCCCGCCCCACGGTATGGCGATGGTGCAAAAGCTCGTCCTCGCGTCGCTCCCCTACATCCCACGGCCGCTGATGCGGCGCCTCGCGTCCCGCTACATCGCCGGCGAGACCCTGGAGGAAGCGCTGGCGAAGCTCTTGGCGCTCGCGCGCCGCGGGTACCCCGGGATCCTCGACATCCTGGGCGAGAACATCGCCTCCGAGTCCGAGGCGCGCGAGGTCGCGGCCCGCTATCGCGCCGCCGCCGACGCGCTGGCCGGGCAGGGGCTCGACGCGTACGTGTCGGTGAAGCCCACGCATCTCGCGCTGACGATGAACGAGCGCTTGTGCCTCGAGCTCTATTCGGGCATCGCGGAGCACTGCGCGAAGCTCGGCCTCTTCGTGCGCGTCGAGATGGAGGACCATCCGACGACCGACGGGACGCTGCGCGTGTTCGAGGCGCTGCGCGCGCGCTATCGCAACGTGGGCATCGTGCTCCAGTCGCGGCTCCTCCGGACGCCGGCCGACATCGACCGGCTCGCGCCGGGACCGCTCGACGTGCGCATGGTGAAGGGCATCTACCTCGAGCCGCGCGAGATCGCGCACACGGATCCCGAGCCGATCCGGAACGCGTACGTGGCCTGCGTGCGCAAGCTGTGCGAGCGCGGCGCGAAGCTGTCGCTCGCGACGCACGACGACCTCATGGCGCCGCGCTGCATCGCGCTCGTCGAGGAGTTCGGCTACTCGCGCGAGCAGTACGAGTTCCAGGTGCTGCTCGGCGTGCGCGAGCCCTTGTGGCAGCGGTGGAAGGACGACGGACACACGGTGCGCGTGTACGTTCCCTACGGACCGGACTGGCGCGCGTACAGCACGCGCCGGCTGCGCAAGAATCCGCAGATCCTGCAGCACGTGATGCGCGACACGCTGCTCTTCTGGCGCTGATCGCCCCGGCTCACTTGCCCAGAGCCAGCCGGCGCGCGAGCACTTCCGAGAGCGTGCCGGTGCCCATGATCTTCTGCATCGTCGCGCGGTAGTCGTACGGCACGCGGTGCCAAGTCACCTGGTGCTCCTCGAGGATCGCGTAGCACGCGCGATTGTCGCCGTCGCGCGGCTGTCCGGTGGAACCCACGTTGATGAAGTAGCGCCGCCCCTCCGGGAGCGGCAGCGTGAGCGTCTCGCGCCCTTCGAGCCCGTGGAAGCGCAGGTCCTCGTCGTGCCGTCCGGGATGGTGCGTGTGCCCGCCGACCGCGATGCCGCTGAACGAGTCGAAGATCGCGCGCAGCTTGTCGGGGTTCAGGAAGCCGTCGGTCGAGAGGACGTACTCGCGCACCGGATCGCGCGGCGATCCGTGGACGAACAGGAAGCGGCCCTCCTGGTACGTCAGCGGAAGGTCCTTCAGCCACGTCCAGCGCGCCTTCTTCTCGCTCGAGCTGTACCACTTCGGCTTCATGCGCGCGCGCGTGTACTCGATCGCTCCGCGCGCGTGCGGATTGAAATCGCTCGCGTCGCGGAACAGGGCCTCGTCGTGGTTGCCCATCAAGCACAGCGATGCGTGCCCGCGCACGAGGTCGACGCAGAACTCGGGCTCGGGACCGTAGCCCACGACGTCTCCCAGGCAGTACAGCGCGGTCACCCCCGAGGCGCGGATGTGCGCGAAGACGGCCTCGAGGGCTTCGCGGTTCGAGTGCAGATCCGAGATGATCGCGACCTTCATCGCGGCGCGGGATCTCCGCTCGAAGCCGCGCGGCCGGTCGCGATCGCCTCGTTTTCGAACCCGGCGAGCGCGGCCTCCACGACTTGCGCGCGCACCGTCGAGAGATCGCCGCGGATCGTCGCTCCGGAAGCCTTCTTGTGGCCGCCGCCCCCGAGCGGCCGCACCAGCGCGTTGACGTCGTACGTCGACTTGCTGCGCGCCGACAGCTTGCAGGTGCCGTCCTTGAGCTCGCGCAGGTACAGGACGACCTCGACCACCCGCACGGAGCGCAGGATGTCGAGCACCTCGTCGGTGTCGACCTCTCCGCCGTCGAACGTCTCGCTGGAGGGCTGCGTGACCAGCGCGAGGCGGCCGTCCGCCAGGTACTCGACGCGCGCGAGCAGGCGTCCGATCGCCGGGGGATGCTGCGCGCTGCGCTGCTGGTAGAGCGCGTCGAAGATCTCCGCCGGCTTCACCCCGAGCGCGATCATCTCGCTCGCGACCGCGAGCGTCTCCGCGTCGGCGTTGCTGTACTTGAACCACCCCGTGTCGGTGACGAGCGACGTGAACACGCCCCGCGCCGCGACGACGTCGAGCTCGGCGCCGAGCGCCTTGGCGATGCGGTACACGAGCAGCCCCGTCGCCGCCGCGCTCGTATCGACGAACGCCTCGTCCCACCAGGGCTCGCCGTGGTGCAGGTGGTGATCGATCACGAGCTTCTTCGAAGGCGCGCGAGCGAGCACCGGCGCGAGCGGTCCCGTGCGCGACAGCTCGGAGAAGTCCAGCAGCACGGCCGCGTCGTGCACCGGCAGGTCGCCGCCTTGGTACGTGCGGTAAGGAACGTCCCGCGTCAGGTAGACGAAGCGCGGCTCGGGCGGATCGGGGTTCACGATCCACGCTTCCTTGCCCATCGACGCGAGCATGCGAACGAGCGCCGCCTGCGCGCCGATGCAATCGCCGTCGGGTCGCGCGTGGCCCGAGACCACGAAGCGACGGCTGCGACGCAGGAGTTCGAGAGCTCGGAGCTGGTCCGGTCCGAGCCTGGATGCGTTCTCGGGGATCATCTCGGGGGAAGCGGCGCCCATTCTGCGCGCGGACGCACCTTTTCTGACATCCGTGACGTCATTTCCAACAAAAGCCGATTCAGCCGGCCCTTTCGAAGGCCGGCCGGCCGCCGATCCAGACCTGTGCGACCGTCGATCGGCCGCTCGTCAGGGCGTCGAGCAGGTCGGGCCGCCGCGCACGCGCGAGGTCGACGCCCGCCAGCTCGTGCGCGCACAAGTCGGCGTAGGCGCCGGCTGCGATCTCCCCCACTCGACCTTCGAGCCCGATCGCGCGCGCGCCATGCCGAGTCGCCATGTCCCACACGCGCTCCGGTGCCAGCGCGCGCGCGCGTTCTCGGACGAGGCGCATCTCGCGCCGCATGTCGAGGTCGGCGTTGCTCGCAAGCCCGTCGGTGCCCAGAGCGACGACGACGCCCGCGCGCGCCGGGGCCTCGAAATCGAACGGATCGCGCGAGAAGAACGCGTGCGTGCCCGGGCAGTGCACGAGCGTCGCTCCGGCGCGCGCGATTCGATCGAAGTCGCCAGGCTCGGGGTGGTTGCCGTGCACCAACGACGTCCGCGGCGACAAGAGTCCGGCGCCTTCGATCGCATCGAGTCCGCTGTGACCCGGCGCGCGGGAGAGAATCGCGGACATCGGCCCGCTTCCCGCGGCGAGCCACTCGACCTCCTCACGGGTTTCGGCCCAGTGGATGGTCGCAAAGCACCGTGTCCGGCGCGCGCGGCGGCCGATCTCGCGGAGCAAGTCCTCGCTCACCGTGTAAGGCGCGTGCGGCGCGAGGCCTTCGAGACGGCGCGCCCGACGTGTCCGGACGACGCGAGCGCGTTCCAGCGCCGAGGGTGTGCGCGACGGATCCCGCGCGTCCAAGATCTCGCGATAGACGCGCCGGCGCATGGGATGACCCTCCAGCGACGCATCGGCGAGCTCCGTCGAGTCGATGTCGCCGACGGCGGTCGTGCCGGTCTCGAGCATCCGATCCGCGCCTGCGCGCGCGGCGCGGAGCCCCGCGTCGCGGGATTGCGCGGCCTTGCGCACGAGCAGCGCGCGGATCCACTCCGTGAATGAGCCGCCGGCCGGAAGCGCGCCCGCGAATCCGCTGAGCTCGAGGTGCGCGTGCGCGTTCACGAAGCCGGGTGCGAGGACCCTGTCGCCGAGATCGCGCACGGGGAGCTGCGCGCGTCGCACCGCGGAGCGCGTGCCGAGCACACGCGTCACGCGACCGCGCGCAACGAGCACTCCGCCGCCGTCGTAGGCGTCGCTGCCGGTGATGAGCCAACGAGCGGTGACGATGGAGCCCGGTGTGCGGGTGTCGAGCACCGTCGAAAGTCGATCAGTCCGGGCGCGCCAGGATCTTCAGGTTCGTGACGCCCTTGATGAAGTTCGCGGGCCCCGCGCAGATCGTCATTCGTCCGTCGAACACGAGCGCGAAGCGGATCATGTTCACGCGCGGCTCGTAGGCGTTCAGCTCCGCCGGATGCTTCACCCACGGCGTCAACGAGCCGGCTTCGATCTGCGAGTTCGAGCCGGAGATGATCACGCCGCACGGATCGCTCGAGACGTCGGTGATCGCGCGCGCGCCTTGGAATCGGACCGAGAAGTAGTCGCCGATGCAGTTCTGCGTCGCAGGCGCGTTGAGCCCGTTCTGCAGACCCACCACGTCTTCCAGGGGCGTGGGATACGGCGAGTTCGGATCCTCGTCGCGGTAGTTCAGCAAGAGCTCGCCCGCGCCCGCGTCGTAGTACACGTCCATGTTCCAGCCGAAGATGCCGTTCGGCTCGTCGTCCTCGGTGAAGATCAGCCGGAAGTAATTGCCGGCCGGCTTCATCCAACACGACACCGAGCCGCTGAACGACTCGGGCCGGAAGCGCGAGTTCGTCCACTCTCCGACCGAGAGGACGTTCTCCGACTCCTCGAGCCCGGTCGCCGGGTTGATGTGGCCGGGGACGAACGGCGCGATCTTCGGCGACTCGCTCGCGCGAGTCAGTGCGCCGCTCGTGTCCTCGATGCGCACGAGGCCGTGGCCGCCGCGGCCACCGATCCCGAGCGTCGCGTTCGTCCCGCCGAACCCACCGCGAACGTCGACGCGGAACGGATCGCTGACGTTCAGATCCAACACGACGTTCTCGCCTTGAAGTCTCACCGCTCCACCCGAGCCGCCGCCGCCGCCAGCCGAGCGCGTCTGACGAACGACCAGTGGATCCGTGTTGTCGGTGGCGAACGCGCTGCCGCCGTTGCCGCCCGTCGCGAGCAGCTTGCCGGAGAGGCGCAGCGTGTCCCCGGAGACGAGCTGGAGCGCGCCGCCACCACCTCCGCCCGATGCGCCCGAGTGGTCGTCGTAATTGATGATCGGCTTACCGACACCGGTGCACGGAACGGCGATCGCGTTCGTCTCGGAGCGGTACAACATCGCGCCGCCACCACCTCCGCCCGAACCGCCGCGCAGGTGGCCGGCTTCCGATCGCAGTCGGCGAACGTTGTGGCCCGATTCCGGATCCGGAGCTTCGATGCCCACCGCGGATGAAAGACCGCCGGAGGCCGGATGGTCCGGAAGATTCTCCGAGCCGTCTTCCGCCAGCGGGACCGGCGTCAGCGGGAACGCCGAACGACCGTCCGTCGCGTACCCACCACCCGCGCCGCCGCTCGCGACCTGGAACGACATGCACGTGGTGCCGCCCCCTTCCAGCGTGACCTGCTGAACGCGAAAACCTCCGACGAAGGGCGGGATCGTCGGCGAGTCGGTCGGGAAGACGATCGGGAAGCGCAGGCCCCCGCCGCCACCGGAGTCCTCGAGATCGACATCGCGACCCACGGGTCCGCCACGGCGTCCGAACGGGTCCGCGCCCGGGTTCGGAATGCCGCCGGCGATCTGCAGCGACGGCGCCGTCGTGTCCGGACGATCCGCGCCCGTGCCGCCGTCACCCGCGCCCGGACCCCCGGTTCCGGGCGCGTTGCTCAGCGCGGCGTCCGAGAACTGAACGGCCGGCGAGTTGCCCGAGAGATCGACGATCGCGAACGCTTGGATGTCGATCGGACCGCGCGAGAACAGGCGCGCCGGCTTCGTCCCCTCGAGGACGAGCGTTCCGCCCGGCTCGACGAGGATCGAGCTGAACTCGAAGATGCCGTTCGTCACGACGAACGTCGGATCGACGCCGAGCGGGACGTCGACCATGATGTCGGCCGGGTAGCCCGGCAGCGGAAACGTCTGGTTGTCGGTGTTGAGCGTGACCGTCTGACCGGTCGTGATGCGCAGCGCGCCGAGTCGCCCCGATCCTCCGCCGATTCCGCGTTGCAAGCGTCCGGCTCCCCATGTCGCGCCGCTGTTCGCCGCGTCGAGGTTCCCGGTGCCGGCGAAGTTCTCGCCGTCGGCATCCGGCAGCGTGACGTCGGCGAAAACGACGATCTCGGGCGTGAACGTGAGCTGGCTCTCGCTGTCGACCGAGTTGCCGACGAGGTCCGTCACGGTCGGCGGGAGTTCGATCACCACCTTGCGCAGATCGATGCCCGCCGACGGCAGACCCGCCGCCGGCTCGAACGTCATCACGGTGCGCAGGAGCCCGAGGTCCGGCGCTTCCAGCGTGTAGTCCCCGGGGAGCTCGACTTGATCGAGCGCGGTCTTGATGTCGCCGTCGACGTCGAACTTGATCTTGATCCCGTTGGCCGGAGGTTGGCCGCTCGACTCGTCGAGCACGCTGGCCGGATTCATCACGTCGTTGAACACGAAGCGGATCAACGAATCGCGCCACACGTTCGTCGCTCCATCCGCCGGTTGGTTGTGGACGACGTCGGCGGGAGTGACGGGCGGCGTGACGAGCGCGACCGAGACGAGGACGTCGACGGTCGGCGGTCCAGCGACGGGGTCGGTCACACCTTGGTTCGGCTTGACCGAGCAGCGCATCAAGCTCTGATTGCGCTTGCCGCCCGTGCTCGTGATGAACGGACCCGGATCGGTGCCGTTGTCCGCGGCGATCGTGACCTTGTACGTCGCCGTGGGGTTCATGCCGAACGCCGGCGTGCCGTTGACGAACTCGATGGCCGGACGGAACACCACGCGTCGGGAGTTGTTGGGGTCGACGAACAGGGTGCCCGGTGGCTGTGCGGACGTGATCTGGTCCTTGACGTTGAAGGACTGATCGTTGACCGAGTTGGGATCCACGGGCTGCGAGAACACCGCGTAGATGTCCGCGTTGATCGGGATGTCGACGATCGAGCAAGTCACCTCCGAGCTCGACTGTCCGCCACCGCAGCCGAGCGAGCACGTCGCGATGAACATCGCGCTGCCCGACCCCGAGCCGTTCGAGCCGGAATCGTCGCTGCCGCTCCCCGAGCAGCCGGCCATCCAAACGAGAAGGGCGGCCAACCCGACCGCCGCGGCACGCACGCCAATTGCTTTCATGAAATACCGTGGATTCACAGAAGACGTTGGAGCCGAGGAACCGGGCTCATCCGGCGCGTCGTCCGACGCGAAACCGGGCGCGGCAATATAAGGGTGGCCGTTCGGCGGTTGCCAAAGTTTTTTGGGCGCGCTCGTCCACCGTGGCTCGCGGAGGTACCTTGCTGATTGCGCGGGAGCCGGCCTGAGACTTGCCCTCGCGTGTTCCATGAAGATCATCGTGGGGGTTCCCTCGACAAAACGTGTGCCGCTGTCGGGTAGGCGCGATCCTGCGCGGGTCGCGAGCAGAGCGCCTCGATGCGGGACGCCGGACCGGCGGAGCACACGACCGCTCGGGAGGTGTGCGCTCTCGAACACCTGGGCCCGGATGCTCGTTGCATCGCTCGGAGCCGCGGCCGCCCTCGGGCCGGGATGCTCGGATCGAGCGAGCGCGTCGGACAGCGCGAAGGCGGTGACTCCCGAGGCGCGCGTCCAGGAGCTGGTCGAGGTGCTGACGCCGCTCGACGCCACGGTCACGAGCGACGTGCTCGACCAGAAATTCCTGCGCGGCCAGGAGCTGCTCGCGGAGCTGCGCGCGGCGGGCCCCGACGTCGGTCGCGCGGCCCTGCGCGCGCTGGGCAGCGGCGACCACCAGCCGATCGACATCGAGCGCGGGCTGCTGGACATCGCGTCGCATGCAGCGCCGCAAGAGACTCGTCCGCTGCTCGAATCGCTCGTCACCGAATACGGGCCCAGCCTCGCGCTGCGCACGGAGGCGGTGATGTTGCTCGCCGAGACGTCGCCGCAGCGCGCGATCGAGATCCTCGAGCCGATCGTCGCCCGATCGCGTTCGAGCCAGACGCTTCCAGCCGGCGAGTTCCTCGTGAAGTCGTGGGTGATCGCGTGCGAGAAGACCGGACGCTCCCCCGTCAAGGAGCTCGCGCGCGTCGCGACCGATCTCTTTCAAGAGCAAGCCGCGCGCATCCGCGCGACGAAGGAGCTCGGACGCCACGACGACCCGCTCGCGACGAAGGCGCTGCAGGCGATCCTCATCGAATCGACCGGCGACGGCTACATCCGTCGCATGGCCGTGCAGGGTCTGCGCAACACCCTGCCGCGAGAGAGCGCGTGCGCCGTGTTCCAGCGCGTCGCCGAGCGCGAGGCCGACATGAACTTCGCCAAGTTCTTGGCGGACACGCTCGAGAAGCACTGCGCTCCGTGATCACGGACACCCACGCGCACCTCTACTGGAAGAGCTACGACGAAGATCGAGCCCTGGTGCTCGACCGCGCGCGGCGCGAGGGCGTCGAGCGCATGGTGATCGTCGGCACCGACGTCGGGACGTCGCGAGCGGCGATCGAGCTGTGCCGCGGGGTCCCCGGTCTCTTCCCCACCGCGGGGCTTCACCCCCACGACGCGACGTCGTTCGACGAAACCGCGCGCGCGGCCATTCGCGGGCTGTGCTCGCGCGACGAGTGCGTCGGTGTCGGCGAGACCGGGCTCGACTACTTCAAGGAGTTCTCTCCGCGCGCCGCCCAGCGCGAGAGCTTCAGGTGGCATCTCGAGCTCGCGCGGGAGCTCGACAAGCCGATCGTGATCCACTGCCGCGACGCGCACGAGGACACGGTGGAGCTCTTGCGCTCGGTTCCCGGCGTGCGCGGAGTCATGCACTGCTACACGATGGGCGAGGCCGAGCTCGCGCCGTACATCGAGTTGGGCCTCTTCATCTCCTTCTCGGGCGTGGTGACGTATCCGAAGAACGACGCGAACCGAGACGCGGCGCGCGCGGTCCCGATCGATCGCCTCGTCGTCGAGACCGACTCGCCGTTCCTCGCGCCGCAGGGTGAGCGCGGAAAACGCAACGAGCCGGCGTTCGTGCGCCGCGTGCTGGACGAGGTCGCGCGCGTGCGCGCGCACGACCCGGAAGGGCTCGCCGCGGTGACGAGCGCGAACGCCGCGCGCCTCTTCAAGCTGCCCAGCCCGTGACCGCGGCTCGCGGCACGACTGAAAAGCAGAGGAGCGCCGCCGGGTAGGGCGACGCTCCGCGAGAATCGATTTCGAATCGATCCGCCCTCGGCCGCACGCGGCCGAGGCTCGAATTCAGGAACTACTGGACCGCGGTCCAGATGTCGGTTTGACCCGCGCCCGCGCCGGCGACGCCGATGCGCAGACCCGAAGCCATGTCGCCGGCGAGCAGGAAAGCCGCGTCGAAGGTCGGACCGACGAGGGCGGTGTACGCCGCCGCGCCGCGGTTCGCCGTCTGCAGCAAGTCGCCTTCTTGGTTGATGAAGAACGCGCGGTTGCCCGTGCCTTGCACGTCGATCGGCCACGCGTAGCACGCCCACAGGATCTCGGCGTTGTTCGAGTCCGGGAAAGCCGCCGGGTTCGAACCACCCGTGCCGAGCTCCGGAATACCCGGGGTCGCACCACCGACACCGGCCGCCGTGGCGCCCGGCAGATACATCGCGAAGTTGTAGCCCGAGCGCGACACGATGCCGCCACCGGGCGCGGCGCTCGGAACGATGTTGCCGAACGCGCTCGCGAGAACGGCGGGCGTCAAGAGGTCCGTGGTCGCCGGCAACGCGGCGCCAGCGCCGGGAACCGGCGGAGCACCGACCGCGACCCGCATCGGATCGACGCCGGCCATTTCGCCGAAGTAGCCGTACTCGCCGCCGCCGTCGGCGTCCGTGTCGATGGCGCCCGACGACTGCAGCTGAGCTTGCGCCGACGAAATCGAGCGCAAGGTCGCGATCGCCGCCGCTTCGTTGGCGGAGAGGCGCGCGGCCATCAGCTTCGGAATGGCGATCGACGCGATGATGGCGATGATGGCCACCACGATCATGAGCTCAATCAGGGTAAAACCCGCTTTGTTGCGACTGCGAATCATGTGATTTCTTTTCCCTCCAAACTCGGGCTCGCGCAGCACTCTGCTTCGGCCCGAGGCCTGTTTCCCTAATGGACCCGCTGGTCCTTCTTCCCCGTCGACCCAGTTTTCACCGAAACCGACACCTCTCTCGCTCCGGCGGCTCCTCCTGAACCACCGGACAAACGACCGCCCACTCCTGGATTTCGAATCCTGGACCGAGCGATGTTCCGTGAACTTCCCTATCGGCGCGCATCCGTACGATCCTTGAGATGACTTGAACTCTCCTGGATCAGCTCGCGCCGAGCTTTCCGACGACGTCGAGGATGGGCAGGAACACCGCCATCACCACGCCTCCGACGATCACGCCCATGACCGAGATCAGGATCGGCTCGATCATGCTGGTCAGCGACTTCACCGCCGCCTTCACTTGGCTGTCGTAGAACTCGGCGATCTTCTCGAGCAACACTTCGAGCGAGCCGGTCCTCTCGCCGATCGCGATCATGCGCACCACCATCGGCGGGAACACGGGCGACTTCGCCAGCGGCTCGGAGAGCATGTTTCCTCCGCGCACGCTCTCGCGTGAGTTGAGCACGACTTCGGAGATCACGCGGTTGCCCGCGGTCTCCGCGACGATGTCGAGCGTGCCCATGATCGGAACGCCGGAGCGTATGAGCGTGGCGAACGTCCGCGAGAAGCGGGCCAGCGCGACCTTGCGCACGAGCGGGCCGAACACCGGAACGCGCAGCGACAGACGGTCGAAGAACCAGCCGCCTTGCTCCGTGCGCTTGAACATGAAGAACGCGATCACGAGGAACACGAGGCCCCCGAACACCGGCGCCCAGTTCGCCTTCAAGAATTCGGCCGTCTCCAGCGTGAACGTCGTGATCGCCGGCAGATCCGAGTCGAGCGAGTCGAACACCTGGCGGAAGCCGGGTACGACGCCGAGCATCAGGAACGCCGTGATGCCGAGCACGAGCACCATCGACACGCACGGGTACGTCATCGCCGAGCGAATTTCGCGGCGCAGCGTTTCCGACGCCTCCTGGTAGTCCGCGAGACGCTCCAGAATGATGTCCATTTGGCCCGACACTTCGCCGGCGCGCACCATGCTCACGTACAGCGCGTCGAACACCTTGGGGCAAGTCTCCATCGCCACCGAAAGGTCCGTTCCGCCGCGCACTTCGTTCGCGAGCTTTTGACACGTGAGCTTCATGCCGGGCGACTCGGCTTGGTCGCCGAGCACGTCGAGGGATTCGAGCAGCGCGAGACCAGCGCCGATCATGGTGGAGAGCTGCCGCGTGAAGACGACGAGCTCACCCTTCTTGCACGACGGCGTCGTCTTGAAGAGTCCCTTGCCCGCGACGGACTTGCGCTTGGCCGCCGAAGCACCGGCTTCGTCGACGCGCATCACCACCAAGTTCTGGCGGCGCAGCTCGGCGACCGCTTCGGTCTTGTCGTTCGCAGTGATGGTGCCTTCGACGGTCTTACCGCCAGGTCCCTTGGCTGCATACTTGAAGGTCGTCACGTCGTTCTCCTGGGGGTGCCTAATCGAGCGTCACGCGCAGGACTTCTTCCAGCGACGTGCGGCCGCGTGCTGCGTTGAGCAAGCCGACCCGGCGCAGGGTCAACATCCCCTGGCGGATGGCCTCGGCTTTCATGTCGAGTACCGATCGACGCTCGACGACCATCCGCTTGAGCGTCTCGTCTAGGTACAAGGTCTCGAAGATCGCGAATCGCCCTCGATAGCCGGCGGTGCAGCGACCGCACCCCGTGGGGCTGGGCCCGAAGAGCTTGATGGTCGAGATCTCCTCGGGCAGATAGCCCACGGCCAGCAATTCCTTCTCGGGCAGTTCGACCGACACGCGACATCCGTCGCACAGCTTGCGCGCGAGTCGTTGCGCGCCGATGAAGAGCAGCGAGCTCGACACCATGAAGGGGTCGACGCCCATGTCCATCAGACGCGTGATCGTGCTGACGGCGTCGTTCGTGTGCAGCGTCGACAGCACGAGGTGACCCGTCAACGCGGCCTTGATCGCGATGTCCGCGGTCTCCGTGTCGCGGATTTCGCCGACGAGGATGACGTCGGGGTCCTGGCGCAGGATCGAGCGCAGCGCGCCGGCGAACGTGATGCCCCGCTTGGGATTGACCGGCACCTGATTGATGCCGTCCATGCGGTACTCGACCGGATCCTCGACCGTGACGACGTTGATGTCCGGCGTCGCCACTTCCTGCACGCAGGAATAGAGAGTCGTCGACTTTCCCGAGCCAGTCGGTCCGGTGACGAGCATCATTCCGTACGGCGCGTTGATCGCCTTGCGGATCTCTTCCAGCGAGCGCGGCTCGTAGCCCATGTTGTCGAGCTTGAGCGCGAGGCTTCCTCCGTCCAGGATCCGCATGACCGCCTTCTCGCCGCCGACGACGGGGAGGATCGAGAGTCGGAAGTCGATCGTCCGGCCCTCGAAGCGGATCTGGAACTTGCCGTCCTGCGGCGCGAAACGCTCGGCGATGTCGAGCTGCGCCATGATCTTGAGGCGTGAGATCAGCGCGCTGAGCATCCCCTTCGGGGGATTCATCACGTGGTGCAGGTTGCCGTCGACGCGGTAGCGGATCCGCAGCTGCTTGTCGCCCGGCTCGAGGTGAATGTCGCTCGCCTTCTCCTTCAGCGCGCGAAGGAGCACGAGGTTGATGAGCTTCACGGCCGGCGCGTCTTCGCCGTCGGCCTTGCCGGCGATGTCGATGTCCTCGGCCTTGTCGACCTTGACCTCGAGATCGCCACCCTCGGCCACCTCGCCGAGCAACGACTCGACTTGCTGGGCGCCGGTTTGGAATTGCTTGTCCTGCGCGCGTTTGATCGCGATCGGGTGACTGACGACCTGACGGATCTGACAACCGGCGCGACGCTTCAGGTCGTCCAGGAGCAGGACGTCGAATGGATCGCTGACCGCGATGGTCAGGATGTCGCCGTTCTTCGAGATCGGCAGGATGCCGTACTCGATGCAGGCATCTTGCGGCAACGCCTGGACCGCGGTGGGATCGGGCGCCACCCGCGAGAGATCGATCGGCGGAATGCTGGCCGCGCGGCTGAGCGCGTCGAGCAGCGCGTTCTCGTCGAGCGAGTTGCCGGACAGCAACGTCTCGATGACGTTGCCGCCCTTCTCGCGAGCGTTGTTCCACGCGGCGTCGGAGACCAGCGCGGCGTCGACGAGCAGTCGACGGATCTTGCCCGAGACCCGGACCATCTCAGGCGGCGCGGACGAGCGTGCGAAGTTCGGACGAATCGCCGATGGCGCGCTCGGCGGCTTGCATGCTCACGCGACCGCTGCGAACGAGCTCGGCGAGCGACTGCGACATCGTCTTCATGCCGAGCTTCCCGCCAGTCTGGATCTGCGAGTAGATCTGGTGGCTCTTGCCGTCGCGGATGAGCGCGCGGATCGCGGGCGTCGCGAGCATGATCTCCGCCGCGAGCGCACGGCCGCGGCCTTGCGCGAGCGGGAGGAGCTGCTGGCAGAACACCGCTTCGAGCGAGAACGAGATCTGCGTGCGCACCTGAGCCTGCTGGTGGCTCGGGAACACGTCGATCATGCGGTTCATCGTCTGCACCGCGTCGGACGTGTGCAGCGTGCCGAACGTCAAGTGGCCGGTCTCGGCCAGCGTCAGCGCGGCTTCGATCGTCTCGTGGTCTCGGAGCTCGCCCACCAGCACGTAGTCGGGGTCCTGGCGCAGCACGCTCTTGAGCGCACGCTGGAAGCTGTGCGTGTCGGTGCCGACCTCGCGCTGCGTCATCATGCAGTTCTGGTGACGGTGCGTGAACTCGACCGGGTCCTCGATGGTCACGATGTGACCGTGCTGCGTGCGATTGATGAAGTCGATCATCGCCGCGAGCGACGTCGACTTGCCGGAGCCCGTCGCGCCCGTGACGAGCACGAGGCCGGCGTTCATGTTGCAGATCTTCTCGCACGTCTTCTGCGGCATGCCGAGGCGCTCGAAGTCGGGCGTGTTGTTCGGGATCGAGCGCATCACGGACGCGACCGCGCCCTGCTGGTAGAAGACGTTGGCCCGGAATCGGCCTGCGCCCTCGAGACCGAACGAGCAGTCGAGCTCTAGGTCGCGGTCGAGCTTCGCGATTTGATCGGACGCGAGCACGCTCGTCGCGAGCCGGCGAGTTTCCTCCGCCGAGAGCGGCGCGTGCTCGACGGGGAAGAGGTCACCGTCGACGCGGATGCGCGGCGGCGAGCCGACGGAGATGTGAAGGTCCGATCCGCCCTGGCGCACCATCAGCGCCAACAGTTCTTCCATCGTGATCATGCGTGCTCTCTCGATTCGGGAACGGGACGGACCTGAATCGACAGACGCAGGCGGCCGACTCAAGCGCCAGCAGCACGCGAATTCTTCCGTGCGGTCGCGAAAGCTTTTCCGATCCGAGCCGGATCGCCGCCGGAGATCCCCGTACCCGGAACTGCACGTCGTCGCCCTACTGGCGCCTTCTCCGCGGGCGTGTCAATCTAGGTCGCCGCGTTTTGCTCGCACGACGCGAGAGAACTCCCGATCGGCCAGCCAAGGAGGAGGGGCGATCGGACGGCATGTGCCTCAGGAGCTTCGAACCACATGACTACCGTCGTTCGCCATCGTCGATTGGCTCTCGTTCTCTTCGCCGCTTTCTTCACCATCGCCGCCATCTGGATCCGTGGAGCCGCGGTGGCCGCGGATGCAGCGCGAGTCGCACCGACGATCGAATTCAATTGGTCGGAGATCGAGCCGCTGCTCCCCGACGAGAACTGCACCTTCGAGATCACGGAAGCCGGCGTCGTCAACGTCGAGGTCGAAAAGAACGCGGTCCCGCACCTCGACATCCTGCCGGGCAAGTGCCCCAACAAGTTCCGCGTCGTGGGAGAGGACGACGGTGATGACGATGACGACGATGATGATGACGATGATGACGATGACGATGACGACGATTGCGACGAGGACTGCGACGACGAGTGCGACGGCGATCACGATCACGCTCCCGGCGCGGCGAGCTTCATGCTCGTGGCGCAGAACGTGCGCATGAGCGTGCTCGGCAACGGCTTCGACGTGACGCAAGTCGACCTGGGGACCGTCAACCTGTCGCGCTTCACGGCCGACGCGCCGGGCGCGGCGTCGACGACGACGACGATCCGGCCGGTCTCGTTCAGCTATGGCGACAAGGGCACGCCCTTCCAGGGACAGCTCTGCGGCTGCCACACCGAGAACGGCGACGGCAAGCTCGACCTGAACCTCAAGTTCGACCGGCAGGAGATGATCGAAGCGTTCGGTCTCGCGAGCGATTCCGACGGTTCGGACGTGAAGCTGCGCATCTTCGGCCGGACGGGACCGAACCGCGGGATCCGGATCAAGGACTGTATTCGAATCGTGCAGCCGAACGACGCGCAGGCGCAGTCGCACGGCTCGACGCGCTGAATTGCAGGTGCGCGCGCGCCGCGTACAGTGTCGGGACGGACGGCGGTCGTCCGTCCCGACGTTTTTCCGTCGCTGACACGAGCCCATCGGGATGACGGAGCCCACGACCTTCGATGCCTCGCGCGCCGGTGACGGCGCGGAGGGCGGCGTCGCCGACGTGCTCGCCCGCCTGTCGAAACGCCGCGGCACGAGCCACCGCTACGAAGTGAAGCGCGAGATCGCCCGCGGCGGGATGGGCGTCATCCTCGACATCTGGGACGCGGACCTGGGTCGAGCGCTGGCGATGAAGGTCGTCTTGGAGCGAGGCGGTGCGCCCTCGGAGCTCGACCCCCGGCTGATCGACCGGTTCCTCGAAGAGGCGCAGGTCACCGGACAGCTGGATCATCCGGGCATCGTCCCCGTCCACGAAATCGGGCTCGACGATTCCGGTCGTCTCTACTTCACGATGCGCCTCGTCAGCGGGCGCGACCTGGAGCACATCTTCGGCCTCGTATCGAGCGGCGCCGAGGGATGGACGCGGACGCGCGCCGTCGGCGTGATCCTCAAGGTGTGCGAGGCGATGGCGTACGCGCACGACAAGGGCGTCGTCCACCGCGACCTCAAGCCCGCGAACGTCATGGTCGGACGATTCGGCGAGGTCTACGTCATGGACTGGGGCCTCGCGCGCGTCCTCGCGCGCAAGGACAAACGCGACGTGCGGCCCGAGCCGACCGCGCCGCCCCACACGCCTTGGATCGAGACCCACCGGTTGCACCAGCGCGCGACCGAGTCCGCGTCGGCGCTCAAGACCATGGACGGCGACGTGATCGGGACGCCGGCGTACATGTCGCCGGAGCAGGCCCGCGGCGAGCTCTCGACGCTGGGTCCCGCGACCGACATCTACGCCGTCGGCGCCATCCTCTACCACCTTCTCGCCGGACACTCGCCCTACATCCCGACGGGCGCGAAGCTCAACGCGCTCGACGTCTGGCGCAAGGTGCGCGACGGCGCTCCCGAGCCGCTCGCGAAGGAGGCGCCCGACGCGCCGGCGGAGCTCATCGCGATCTGCGAGAAGGCGATGGCCCGCGACATCGAGGGCCGATACACCGCGATGAAGGACCTCGCCGAGGACCTGCGCGCGTACCTCGAGGGCCGCGTCGTCGGCGCATTCGAGAAAGGCGCGCTCGCGGTCGCGCGCAAGTGGATCCTGCGCAACAAGGCGCTCGCGGGGACGCTCGCCGCCGCGATCGTCGTCGTGCTGAGCGGCCTCGTCGTCCACGCGTTCGTGCTCTCGAAGAAGAACGAGGAGCTCGTGCTCGCGAACGATCAGAGCCGCGCGAACGAAGAGCGGGCGATCGCCAACGAGGCCCGAGCAGTCGCGAACGAGGAACGCGCGATCGCCAACGAGAAGGCGGCGCGCGAGCAGGAAGCGATCGCGCGCGACCGCGCCGACCGGATCCTGCGTTTGTCCGACGTGCGGCGGCTCGAGGAGCTGAGCAAGCAGGCCGACGAGCTGTGGCCGGCGGATCCCGACCGGATCGCGGCCCTCTCGAGTTGGTTGAAGGAGGCGCGCGAGCTCGCCGGGCGGCGCGCGGGGCACGAGCAAGCTCTCGACGAGCTGGAAGCGCGCGCGGGACTCTCGAACGCCAGCGCGCGATCGAATCGCACCGCTCAGCTCACGAGCGCGGAGGACCGCTGGCAGCACGCGACCCAACAGGCCCTCGTCGCCGGCCTGCGTGAGTTCGCGGACGCCGAGCACGGTCGCATCACGGACGTCGAGAAGCGCCTGGAGTTCGCGCGGACCGTCACGGACCGTTCGGTCACGGGCTCGGACGTGCGGAAGCGCTGGGAGGAAGCGATCGCCTCCATCGGCGATGCATCGGCCTCGCCCGCGTACGGCGGGATCGCGATCGTCCCGCAGCTCGGCCTCGTCCCGATCGGACGCGATCCGCGGTCGAAGCTGTGGGAGTTCGCGCACCTCCAGACCGGGACGGTCCCCGATCGTGATCCGACCACGGGCGAGCTGCGACTGACGCCGGAGTGCGGCATCGTGTTCGTGCTGATCCCGGGAGGCGACTTCGAGATGGGCGCGCAGAACGAGGACCCGGGCGGGCCGAACTACGACCCGCAGGCGCGACCGGAGGAATCACCGCCGCATCTCGTCGCGCTCGATCCGTTCTTCTTCTCGAAGTACGAGGTCACGCAGGGCCAGTGGCTCCGGTTCACCGGCCGGAATCCCAGCATCTACGGCCCGGAGAACACGGTGTTCCAGCCGGGCGAGCACAGCTTCCTCCACCCCGTGGAGCAGGTGAGTTGGAACGAGTGCGCGGAGTTCTGCGCGCGGCTCTCGCTGCGGCTCCCCACCGAAGCGCAGTGGGAGTACGCCGCCCGCGCCGAAACCACGACGCCCTGGTGGACGGGCGAGGAGAAGGAGTCGCTCGAGGGCGCCGCGAACATCGCGGACCAGGCGTACGTGCGATTGGGCGGGACCGCGGCCGCCACCCACGAATGGCCGGAGCTCGACGACGGCTACGGCGTGCACGCGCCGGTCGACGCGCTCCGCCCCAACGCCTTCGGTCTCCACCACATCACCGGCAACGTCTGGGAGTGGTGCCTGGACGGCTTCGACTTCTACAAGGACGACGTGCTCCCGGGAACCGGCGAGAGCCTCGTCCCCGACGCGATCCACCGCGCGAACCGCGGCGGCGGATTCGTGCACGGCGTCGAGTGGGCGCGTTCGTCGCGACGCAACAACACGCCGCCCGCAAATCGCGCGAACCAGCTCGGGCTCCGGCCGGCGCGCGAGCTGCGGAAGTAGGCGACGAAGCCGCGTCGCGCGCGGCGCCGGGACTCAGTCCTCTTCGTGCTTGCGGCCGATCTGCTGCAGGATCTTCGACTGCTCGCTCGCCGGCACCTGCGCGTAGCGCGAGAGCTTCATGCTGAAGCCGCCCTCGCCCGCGGTCTGTGACTTGAGGTCGCGGAAGTACGTGAGCATCGTGGCGAGCGGAACCTCGGCCTTGATCACCGTGATCGCGCCATCGGCCTCGTTGCCCTGGTCGACGACCTGACCCCGACGGTGGCTCGTCACGTCGGAGAAGATCGTGCCCGCGGCGTGCGTCGGCGCGTGGATCTCGACCTCCATCACCGGCTCGAGCAACACCGGGTGCGCCTTCATGAACCCGTCGCGGAACGCGCGCGCGCCGGCGATCTTGAAGCTCGCTTCGTCGGAGTCGACGTCGTGGAACTTGCCGTCGTAGAGCTCCACCTCGACGTCGACGACTTGGCCCTGCGTCAGCACGCCTTGCGCGATGATCTCGCGGATCCCCTTCTCGACCGCCGGGATCAGGTTGCGCGGGATCGAGCCGCCGACCACCGCGTCCGTGAAGACGAAGCCCGTGCCCTGCGGCTGCGGGCGCACCCGCACGTAGCACTCGCCGAACTGTCCGCGGCCGCCGGACTGCTTCTTGTGGCGGTGGTGGCCTTCGGACGGCTTGGTCACCGTCTCGCGGTACGCGATGCGCGGCGAGCGCGTCACGATCTCGACGCCGAAGCGGCGCTTGAGTCGCGCCTCGATGATCTGCAGGTGCAGGTCGCTCATGCCGTGCACCACCATCTCGTGCGTCTCGGCGCGGTGCTCGACCTTGAAGGTCGGGTCTTCGGCCTCGAGCTTGTGCAGCGCTTCGCCGATCTTCTGCTCGTCGGCCCGGCTCTTCGGCTCGAGCGCGACGGTGACCATCGTGCGCGGCACCTCCGGAAACGGGATGCGGACGAGCTTCTTGCCGGCCGCCGTGAAGCTCTCGCCGAAGCCGATCGACTCGACCTTGGA
>CAZQHA010000004.1:0-23907 GCA_964592795.1 uncultured Planctomycetaceae bacterium
CGAGGTCGTGCGCAAGGACGGTTCGCGGATCTTCTGCGAGCTGTCGGTCTCGCGCGTCGAGGGCGGCCGCGACGGCGACACGCTGTTCGTCGGCACTTTCCGCGACATCACCGACCGCAAATGGGCCCAGGAAGCGCTGCGCGACAGCGAGCGGCGTTTCCACGCGATCTTCGACGGCACGTACCAGCATCTGGGTTTGCTCGACCTCGACGGCACGATCCTCGAAGTCAACCGCACCGCGCTCAACGCCGCGCACGTGCCGCGCGAAGAGCTGATCGGAATCCCGTTCTGGGAGGGCCCGTGGTGGTCCGAATCCGTCGCCACCCGCGAGCGGATCCGCGGCGCAGTCGCGCGCGCGGCCGCGGGGGAGTTCGTGCGCTTCGAAGTGCAGATCTGCGCGCGCGACGACCATCCCATCGATCTCGACTTCTCGCTGAAGCCGGTCAAGGACGAGAAGGGCGGGGTCGTCCTCCTGATCCCCGAGGGGCGCGACATCTCCGAGCTGAAGCGCGTCCAGCGCGCCGAGACGAACATGCTCCGTGCGCTGGCGTCGATCGGCGAGTCCGCGGCGCTGCTCGCGCACGAGATCAAGAACCCGATCACCGCGGTCAACGTCGCGCTGCGCGCGGTCGCCGACCAGCTCGGCGAGGACCACCGCGCGATCCTCGAGGATCTCGTGATCCGGATGCAGCGCGTCCAATCGATCATGCAGCGCACGCTGTCGTTCGCGAAGCCGCTCGATATCAAGTACGCCGTGTGCGACGTGCGCAAGCTCGTCGACGACTGCATCGTCCACGTCGGGGCGCAGATCGCGCAGACGCAGTCCCGCGTCGAGGCCTCGGTCGAGCCGGATCTGCGGCTGCGCTGCGATCCGGGATTGCTCGAGGAGGTCTTGTCGAACCTGATCGTGAACGCGCTCGAGGCGAAGGGACAGGACGCGCGCGTCCGCGTGACGGCATCGTCGTCGGGACCCTCGCACGTCGAACTCCGGATCGACGACGACGGGCCGGGCGTGAGCGAGACGCTGCGGGAATCCCTCTTCAAGCCGTTCGTGTCGACGAAGCGCAAGGGAACCGGGCTCGGACTCGCGATCTGCAAGAAGGTCGTCGAGGAGCACGGCGGCACGATCGCCGTCGAAACGAGCCCCCAGGGCGGCGCGCGATTTTCGATTCGCGTGCCGCGGAATGGCGCCGCAACGAAATGAGCATGGACACTCGATCCGCGATCCGCATCTACCTCGTCGACGATCAAACGATGATTCGCGCCGGCTTCCGCAGCTTGCTCGGGCGTGACGAACGATTCGCCGTGATCGGCGACTCGGGCGATCCGCGCAAGGGAATCGAGGCCGTCGGCGAGCTCAAGCCCGACATCGTGCTGCTCGACATCACGATGCCGGGCCTGTCGGGCCTCGACGCGATCCCCCTCCTCCGCAAGGCGCATCCCAAGGTGAAGATCGTGATGCTGACGCACCACGAGGGCGAGTCGTTCGTCGAGCAGGCGCTGCGCGCCGGCGCCGATGGATACCTGTCGAAGGACTCCGAGCCCGCGGAGCTCATCCTCGCGCTGCAATCCGTCCACGACGGCAACATGTATCTCTCGCCGCGCGTCGCCGGCACGCTCGTCCGCCGCACGCGACAGCCCGGCGCGCCGGGCGAGCCCGGCCGCAATCGAATGGAGTCGCTGACGCCCCGCGAACGCGAGGTGTTCCAGCTCCTCGCGTTGGGCAAGAGCAACAAGGAAGTCGCGCGCGCGCTCGACATGAGCGTCGGCACGGCGAAGAAGCACCGCGAGAACCTGCAGCGCAAGCTCGAGTGTCATTCGACCGCCGAGCTCGCGCTCCTGGCGATCCGCGAAGGCTTGCTTGGCTGATCGCCCGCCCTCGCGCGCTACGCACTTCGCCCCGTGCGTCTACGGCGTGCGACGAAGTTCGCGGGCTCCGTCGGGGACATAGCCTGCAGTCACGTGTTCGGAGTGGATGCGACGCATCCCAGAAAGGTGACTGCGATGAACCTGATCCCGTGGGGCGACCGCGCGCTGGCCAACTTCCGCAGCGAGTTCGACGAGCTGCTCTCCCGGTTCGGTCGCAATGACTTCGATACGAAGCTGCCCGCCGTCTTCGGCCGGATGTCGATCCCGCCGATCAACATCGCCGAGACCGAGAAGAGCTGGACGGTGTCGGTCGAGCTCCCCGGGCTCGCCGAGAAGGACATCAACGTCCAGGTGACGGGCCGACAGCTCGTGATCTCGGGCGAGCGCAAGTGGGAAGAGGAGAAGAAGAACAAGGACTACCACCGCGTCGAGTCGCAGTTCGGCTCGTTCCAGCGGACCATCCCGCTTCCAGAGAACCTGCGCCTCGATCCCGACGCGATCAGCGCGACGTACAAGCGCGGCATGCTCGAGGTCACCCTCCCGAAGGTCGAGCCGACACCGGTCGCCAAGATCCCGGTCAAAGCCTCCTGATGGTCCGGTGGAGGCGATGCGAGTCCATTCGACGCGTGCATCCATGAGCGACCGGCCACGCACGAGCTCCATCGCCTCCACCGACGTCCCCACGGCGTGCTGGAACATCCGCGCGGAGGACTTTCCGACGAACGCATCCGTCCGCGAGCAGCTCCGCTTCTGCGTGCGGTACGCGCTGCTCGCCCCGTCGACCTACAACACTCAGCCGTGGCTGTTCCGCGTTTCCGACGCGGCGATCGACGTGTGCGCGGACCGAGCGCGGGCGCTTCCGGTCGTCGACCCGTTCGACCGGCAGCTCGTGATCAGCTGCGGGGCGGCGCTGTGCAACCTGTCGATCGCGATCGCGCGCTTCGGACGCCGAGCGGAAGTCGAAATCCTTCCCGATCCTGCCGATCCGGATCTGTTGGCGCGAGTCGCACCCGGCGCGATGCAGGATCCTTCGCCGCTCACGCACCTCCTCTTCCGCGCCATCGTCGAGCGGCGCACGAACCGACGGGCGTTCGACGCACGGCCGATCGACGCGCAGCTCCTGGCCGCGCTGTGCGGCAACTCGATGCTCGAAGGCGCCTGGCTCGAGCCGCTCCACGGAGAGCGCAAGGACGCCGCCGCCGACCTCGTCGCGGAGGCCGATCGCCAGCAGATGCGGAATCCGCACTTCCGGCGCGAGCTCGCCGCGTGGACGCACGACCATTCGGTCGCGCGCCGCGACGGGATTCCCGGGTATTCGGTGTCGGCCGACGACTTCGACTCCGTGCCGGCGACACTGCTCGTCCGCTCGTTCGAGTCGGACGCGTCGGGACGCGTCGCGCGAGATCGTGCCCTGGCGGCCGGCTCACCTCTCTTGTGCGTCCTCGGGACGCGCCACGAGGAGCCGCACGAGTGGATCGCCGCCGGGCAAGCGCTGGAACGGTCATGGCTCTGCGCGACCATCGCGGGCCTGTCGCTCTCGTTCCTGAACCAGCCGATCGAGGTTCCCGCGTTGCGAAGGAAGATGCGCGACCTCGTCGGACGCGGCGGATTCCCACAGCTCGTGCTGCGCGTCGGCTACGGCGTCGGGCCGCCTCCGACGCCGCGCCGGGACGTCGCGGCGGTCCTCGTCTGATTCCCCCCCCAACGAAGATCTGGAATGACATCGACGAAGCTCTCGGCTCTATGCCTGTGGATCCTCGGCATCGCGTTGATGGGATTGCCCTTCGTTCGCGAGCCGGCGCGTGCCGACGTCTCGAACGTCGACGCCGGACGTTCGGAGAAGGACGTGCCGTTCGCCGCCGCGGTCGCGGAGTTCGCGGCGTCGAGCGGGCTGCCGCTCGACGAGCACATCCGCGTCGCGAGCGAGGTCTGGTTCGCTCCCGGATCGAAGGACTTGCGGGAGTCCGGCGTCATCGACGTATCGCAGCTCGCGCTGGGCCGGGAAACGTATTCGGCCGAGTGCGTCGGCTGTCACGCGGCGAACGGTGACGGCTCGGGTGCGGCGGCGCGCTTCCTGGCTCCCAGGCCGCGCAACTTCCGCCGTGGCACGTTCAAGTTCACCAGCACCGAGCCGGGCGGCAAGCCGCTGCGCAGCGACCTCTTCCGCACCGTCACGAACGGCCTCGCCGGCTCGTCGATGCCGAGCTTCCAGCTCAGCGCCGAGCACAAGCGCTGGGCCGTCGTCGAGTATGTGCGCTATCTCGCCGTGCGCGGCGAGTTCGAGGAGCTGATGCTCGCTCTCGCGGTCGAGGAGGAGGAGCTCCCCGACGCGCGCGAGATCGCGGAGATCGTCTACGCGCGCTGGTCCGACGGCAGGGCGCGCGTCGTCGTTCCGAGCGTGTCGGAGACGAAGAACGACACCGAGTCGATCGAGCGCGGCCGCAATCTCTTCCTCGACACGGCGCGGGCGAACTGCGTCGCGTGCCACGGACCGGAAGGCCGAGGCGACGGCCCCAGCGCGGGCGCGTACGTCGACGACTGGGGCTACCCGATCCGCCCGCGCGACTTCACGGCCGGCGTGTTCCGCTCGGGCGGATCCCCGGCGGAGCTGTGGGTGTCGATCGCCGCGGGGATCAAGGGCACGCCGATGGGCGCGTTCGCGGGAACGCTCACGGCGGAAGAGATCTGGGATCTCGTGCACTTCGTGCAGTTCGCGGCGCGCTCGAACCAGGAGCCACTCTAGATGACGATTCCCCATGTGGCGGCCGCGCCCTCCGCGCGGCCGCTGGTGAACTACGAACTCATCCGCTGGCACCTGCTCGCGGCGGCCGCGTCGCTCGTCGTCAGCATGGCGGCGGGATTCCTCTACTCGCTGCAGTTCCTCGGCTACTTCCCGTTCCCCGGGAGCGCCGAGCTCTCGCCCGGTCACCTGCGGCTCTTCCACACGAACTTCGCGGCGTACGGCTGGCTGGTCAACGGGTTCACGGCGATGAACTACTACGTCGTCCCGCGCCTCACCGGGAAGCCGGTGTGGTCGGACGGCGTCGGCCGGCTGATCTTCGTCACCTGGCAGCTGATCCTTTTCTTCACCGGCGCGGGGTTCCTCCTCGATCGCACGCAGGCGATCGAGTGGGGCGAGACGCCGACCGGATTCCGTCCGGGCACGTTCGAGCTCAACTGGGTGCCGGTCGACTCGCTGATCATCGTCGGCGCCGTGCTGCTCATCCTGCAGTTCATGGTGCCGCTCTTCCGCGCGCGCGAGCAGAAGTTCTACGTGACGCTCTGGTACTTCACGGCCGGCTTCGTGTGGCTCGCGCTCACCTATCTGATGGGGAACATCATCCCCGAGTGGGTCCTGCCGGGCGCGGCGGGTGCGGCCGTCACGGGTCTTTTCATCCACGACCTCGTCGGCCTGTACGTGACCCCGATGGGCTGGGGGCTGATGTACTTCTTCGTGCCGCTGATCCTGAAGCGGCCGATCTGGAGCCACTCGCTCTCGGTGATCGGATTCTGGGCGCTCGCGTTCTTCTATCCCCTCGGCGGCGTCCACCACTTCTTGATCAGCCCGATCCCCGACTACGTCGAGTTCGGCGCGATCACGACGACGATCGCGATCGAGGTGGTCGTGACGACGGTCGTCGTCAACTTCTTCATGACGCTGCGCGGCCGCTTCGACGCGCTGCGCACGAGCCTCGCGATCCGCTGGTTCTACGCCGGCGCGATCATGTACTTCATCACGTGCCTGCAGTGCTCGTTCCAGGTGACGTGGATGTTCCAGAAGATCATCCACTTCACGGACTGGGTCGTCGGCCACGCGCACATGATCATGTTCGGGACGTTCACGTTCTGGATGTTCGGCGTGATCGACTGGCTGTGGCCGCGCATCGTGCGCCGGCCATGGCACTCGAACACGCTGCGCGTGTGGCACTTCTGGCTGATGACGATCGGCATCGCGGTGATGTTCATCGACCTCACCATCGCCGGGCTGATCGCGGGGTTCATGCAGCGCGACCTCAACCCATGGACGGACATCCTCGACGCGTCGCTGCCGTTCTGGTGGGTTCGCACCTTCGCCGGCGGAATGATGCTCGCCGGTCTCTTGTGCTGGGTGCACAACCTGTGGATGACCGCGCGCGGCCCGCGGGTCTACACGGAAGAATCGCACTGGCTGCCGCAGCCCGCGGAGTGATCGCAGATGGAACGCTTCCTCACCCTCGTCTTGATCGCGGGCCTGGCCTGCTTCGGCATCGCGTTCGTGCTCAGCATGATCTTCCCGTGGATGACGCTGCACAGCTACCACGGCATGCAGTTCCAGACGATCGAGGATCTCGCGCGCACGCCGAGCGCGGAGTTCCGCGAGCTATCCACCACGTATCCCGAAGCGTTCCGCGAGGCGTACGGCGAGGTCTCGCCGGCGTCGTACGCGTCCGCGCTGCAGCGCGGTCGTGACATCTACGTCGGGCAGGCGTGCTGGCACTGCCACAGCCAGTACGTGCGCGTCGTGTCGAACGAGGACGCGCGCTGGGGCGCGCCCTCGAACGCGCAGGAGTACCAAAACGCCTTGAGCCAACCGCACCTGTGGGGCACGCGCCGCGTAGGACCGGACCTCGCGCGCGAGAAGGGCAAGCGCACGAACGACTGGCACATCGCCCACTTCATCCAGCCGAAGAACGTCGTCCCGAAGAGCGTGATGCCCGCGTACGCGTACTACTTCGGCGCAGACGGCACGCCGACGAAGGACGGGTTCGCGCTGGTCACGTACGTGCAGTGGATCGGCACGACGCACCGCGAGGAGGCGACGCCGTGAAGCGCGTGCACGTCTTCTTCATCACCGCGGTGACGGTCGCCGGGTGCATGTTCTGCTACAAGCTGTTCGCGTTCCTGCGGACGATCAAGCGCGACGAGCTCGCCGGCTTCGCGTTCGATCCCATCCTCACGTACGGCCTCGTGGCGATGGGTTTCTTGTTCCTGCTCGCGTGGGCGTACCTCAGCGGACAGTTTCGCGACATCGAGCGCCCGAAGTACGAGATGTTCGAGCGCCTGGCCGAGCAGGAGCGCCGCGAGGGCCTCGAGGAGATCGAGCCGTGAACATCGAACCCGCCGACTCCCAGAAGTTCGATCCCGAGTACGGTCACGGCGGCGTGCCCTGGTACCTCGTGCTCTTCTATCTCGCCTTCCTCGTGTTCTTCACCTGGTACTGCCTCGAGTTCCAGCTGCCGGACTTCCTGAAGCAGGGCCCCGGACAAGCGCCGCCGGCCGCCGAGTCGAAGTGAGCGCGCACGGCTGCACGCACTGCGGGATCCCGCTGCGGCGGCCGAGCGCGGCGGACGCGGCCTTCTGCTGCACGGGTTGCTTCGTCGCGCACCACATCGGCGGCGGCGAGCTCGGACAGCGCACCGACGCGTGGCTCGCGCGCCTCCTGGTCTGTGCGTTCCTCTCGATGGGCGTGATGTGCTTCGCGCAGTTCCTGTACGGTCGCGCGTGGCACGACGAGATCCTGCTCCCCGGAGAGCGGGCGAGCGCGGAGGCGCTCGACGGCGTGTTCCGCTTGGCGTCGCTCGCCTTCTCTCTCCCCGTCCTCTTCCTGATCGGGTGGCCTCTCCTCGAAGGCGTCGCGAGCCTGCGTCGCTGGTTCTCGTCGGATGCGCTCGTCTTGTGCGGCGTGGGCGCGGCGTGGCTCGTCTCGCTGTGGAACACGCTCGTCGCGAACGGACACGTCTACTACGAGACCGCCACCGCCGTTCTCGTGCTCGTCGGCGTCGGACGCTGGCTCGAGACGCGCGCGCGCGCGCGCGCCAAAGGGGAGCTGGCTTGCCTGCTGCCGGACACGGTTCGACCCGCGATGCTCGTCGTCGGAGATTCCGAGCGCGAGGTGGAGCTCGAGCGTCTCGCGCCGCGCGACGTCGTGCGCGTCCGTCCCGGCGAGGTGATTCCGGTCGACGGCGTCGTCGTGCGAGGTCGATCCTACGTCGACACGTCGGCGTTGACCGGCGAATCCGAGCCGGCCAGCAGGAGCGAAGGCGATCGCGTGCTCGCCGGCACGACGCTCGTCGACGGAACGCTCCTCGTCGAGGCTCGCGCCGTCGTCGGTTCGCGCGTGCGCGACGAGGTCGATCGGCTCCTCGCGCGCTCGATGGAGACCCGGCCGGCCGCCGTGCGCCTCGCCGACCGCGCGGCCGCATGGCTCCTGCCCTCCGTCGTCCTGATCGCGATCGGAAGCGCGATCGCGCGACACGACACGGTCGGCACCGAAGCGGCGCTCCTCGACGCGCTCTCGGTCCTCTTGATCGCGTGTCCGTGCGCGCTGGGCATCGCGACTCCTCTGGCGTTCTGGATCGGTCTCGGTTCCGCGTGGCGTCGCGGAGTCCTCGTCAGCGGCGGCGACGTGTTCGAGCGTCTGGCGCGCGCGCGCCGCGTGTTCTTCGACAAGACCGGCACGCTGACGGACGGCGAGATGGAGCTCGTCGCGATCGCCCCGCGCGGCGCGCTGACCGCGAGCGACGCGCTGCGCATCGCCGCGAGCCTCGAGCGCGGCAGCGAGCACCCCATCGCGCGTTCCGTGCTTCGCGCGGCGCGCGATCTCCCTGCGTTCGACGTGCACGCGTTCGAGCGGCTGCCCGGGATCGGAGTTCGCGGAGCCATCGACGGTGAGACGTGGGTGCTGCGCCGCCCGCTCGCGAGCGAAGCGCTGCCGGGTAGCGCCGACGCGCACCGGACGCAGGTCGTGCTCGTGCGCGAGGACCGGATCGAAGCCGACTTGTGGCTTGCGTCGCGGTTGGCCGAAGGCGCGCGGGACGCGGTCCGCGGTCTGCGCGCGCGCGGCCTCGGCCTGTGCGTGCTGACCGGCGATTCGAAAGCGCCCGCGCGCGCTCTCGCGACGGCGCTCGAGATCGAAGTCGCGCACGATCTCCTGCCGCAGGACAAGGTGGCGCGCGTCGCGGCCGCCGGCCGCCGGGGTACCGTGTTCGTGGGCGACGGGCTCAACGACGCCGCCGCGCTGGCCGCCGCCGACGTCGGCATCGCGGTCGCGAAGAGCTCGCCGGCGAGCCTTCAAGCGGCCGGCGCGCAGCTCCTGCGCGCGCACGTCGGCGAGCTGCCGGAGCTCTTCGAGCTCGCGCATCGCGTCGTGTCGATCGCACGGCAGAACCTCTTCTGGGCGTTCGCGTACAACGCCGTCGGAGTCGCGCTCGCCGCGACGGGTCGATTGACGCCGATCACCGCGGCGGTGGCCATGGTCGCCTCGAGCGCGGCGGTGGTCTTGAGCTCGAGTCGTCTGGCGAGCCGCGAGCCCGGCGAGGAAATGCCGCGCGCGGAGCCGCGCGCCGTCGCCGCGTGAAAGCCTCGTTCCATGCCGATCGGAGCGACTCGCGAGAAAGTGCTGCGCGGTCTCGCGCGGAAGCGCGGCGGGCTCCACCGTTACACGATCGTCCGCTGGGCCGTCGCGGTCGTGTTCACGATCGCGATCGCGGTGGTCCCGCTGGCGGACGTCCTGCGCTTCGACTTGTGGCGCGGACGGCACGTGTACCTGGGCGAGACGCTCGGGTTCGCCGAGGTCGCGCGGCGATTCGCGTTCCCGTTCCTCGCGGTCAACATCGCGATCGTGCTCGCGAGCCGCTTCGCCGGACGCTACTTGTGCGGTTTCGTCTGCCCGTACGGCGCGCTGGCGCGGCTTCTCGAGTGGACGCGATCGCGTGCGCTCTCGATCGGCGCGTCGCTCGTCCTGTCGGCGATCGCGTTCTCGTACTGGATCGACTGGCGCGTGTTCGTGGACGGCTCGACGCGCGCGATCGCGCTCACCACCACGCTCCTGTTCGGCACGACGGCGATGCTCTACGTCGCCGCGCGGCGCCTGGGCCTCGCGTTCTGCCGCGACTGGTGTCCTTCGGGCGTGTACTTCGCCGTGCTCGGTCACGAGACGAACTGCGGCATCTCGTTCGCGCATCCCGAAGCGTGCACGGACTGCCGCGCGTGCGAGAAGGTGTGTCCCGTCGACCTCGCGCCGCGCGAGATCGAGTCCGGCGGGAGCCGCGGAGGAAGCGGCTTCTATCCCGACGGACTGTCCAACCACGCGCTCTGCATCCGGTGCGGCGACTGCGTCGTTGCCTGCGAGCAGGTCACCGCGCGCGCGAGCGAGCCCGCGCCCCTCGAGCTCGGCTGGATCGGGAAGCGAGACGCCGATGCTGATTGAGCTCACGCCGTTCGTCGTCCTCGCGCTGCTCGGCGCGCTGCACTGCGCCGGGATGTGCGGCGGATTCGCGATCGCCGCGAGCGAGAGCTCGCGCGGCTTCGGCGGCGTCGCGTGCTACGTGCTGGGCAAGGCGCTGACGTACGCGCTGCTCGGCGTCGCCGCCGCCGTGGTCGGCGGCGCGGCATTGCAGGTCGTCGAGCGTCGCTACGTCGCGTGGACGGTCGGCGTCTTCCTGTGCGGCAGCGGCCTGGCGGCGCTGGGGCTTCTTCGCGGACCGCGCGTCGGTCGCGTTCCGCGGTGGACGCGCGCTGCATTCGCCGGCGTTCGGCGGCTGCACGGTCCGCCCGCGGCGTTCGGAATCGGCGTGCTCACCGGTCTCCTGCCGTGCGGACTCTCGTGGAGCGCGCTCGTCCTCGCGGCGCAGAGTCGACCCGCGACCGCGCTCTTGGGCCTCTTCGCGTTCGGCATCGCGACCGGTCCGGGACTCGTGGGCGTCGCGGCGGGATGGCGCTGGGCGCCGGTGAGCTGGCGCGCACGAGCGCGGTTCGTTCTCGGTCCGGCGCTCCTGGCGTTCGGCGTCCTGACGATCGCGCGCGCGGAAGGCCACGCGTTGCCCCGCCCGTTGCACGCGCTCGTTCCCGAGTGCTGCGCGCAATCGCCCTGAGACGCGCGCGCTTCTACGCACAAAGTCGAATGCGCCTACGTCATTGATCCCAGCTCTCGACGATCGGCCGGTGGGTACCGTGCGGACATGCCCTCCGAGCCCACCGACGCGCCCGACCGTCGCGACGTGCTCGCCGGCGCGTCCTCGCTCGCGATGGCGGGCGGGATCGCGGCCGGCTATGGCGCGTTCGCGCTCGTCGCCGCGCGCTACCTCTTTCCGGCGCGGCCGCGCGAGCTCGCATGGATGTACGTCGCGCGGGTCGCGGATCTGGCGCCGGGGAGCTCGCTCACGTATCGCGCGCCGACCGGCGAGCGGATCGCCGTCGCGCGACAGAAGGAAGGCGACACGGCGGAGTGCTTCGTCGCGCTCTCGAGCACGTGTCCGCACCTGGGCTGCCAGGTGCATTGGCAGCCGCAGCACTCGCGCTTCTTCTGTCCCTGCCACAACGGGACGTTCGACCCGTCCGGCCGCGCGACCGCAGGTCCGCCCGCCGAGGCCGGTCAGTCGCTTCCGCGGTACGCGCTGAAGGTCGAGGCCGGGCTGCTCTACATCGAGGTCCCCACCGAGGCGCTGAGCACCGGCGAATCGGGTCGCGTCGTCTCGGCCGAGCCCGCACCGCCTGGCCCGGGACACGATCCGTGCTTGTACGCGGATCGCGAGCGCACGGCCTGACATGGGGGCAGTCGTCGATTGGGTCAGCGCGCGCATTCCGATCCGCGGCAAGGATCTGCGCGAGCTCACCAACGAGCCGGTTCCGAACCACCTGAAGCGTTGGTGGTTCTGCCTGGGCGGCACGCCAGCGTACCTCTTCGTCGTCCAGATCGTCACGGGCATCCTGCTCGCCTTCTACTACGAGGCGTCCCCCAAGACGGCGTACGCGTCGGTGCGCTACATCACCGACGAAGCCGCGTACGGGTGGTTCCTGCGCGGCCTGCACAAGTGGGCCGCGACGCTGATGATCGCGTCGGTGATCCTGCACCAGATGCGCGTCTTCTTCACCGGCGCGTACCGCAAGCCGCGCGAGATCAACTGGTTCGTCGGCATGCTGCTCCTCGTCACGACGCTGATGCTGGGGTTCACCGGCTACAGCCTCGTGTACGAGCAGCTCTCGTACTGGGGCGCGACCGTCGGCGCGAACATCACCGACAGCGTGCCCGTCGTCGGCGGGTTCCTGAAGCGAGTGATGCTCGCGGGCGACGTCTACAACGATCGCACGCTGTCGCGCTTCTTCATGCTGCACGCGGCCGTGCTGCCCACGCTGACGGTCGTGTTGCTCGCGGTCCACATCACGATCATCCGATTGCAGGGCGTCACGGAGCTCCACTTCGAGGACGAGAAGAAGGACGAGCCCAAGTTCTTCAACTTCTTCCCCGACCACTTGTACACCGAGCTGATCATGGGCCTCGTGCTGATGATCCTGCTGTCGGTGCTCGCGACGGTGCTGCCGGCGACGATGGGGCCCCCGGCCGATCCGCTGACGACTCCGGAGGTGATCAAGCCGGAGTGGTTCTTCTACGTCGCGTTCCGCTGGCTGAAGCTCTTCTCGGGCACGGCGGCCGTGCTCTCGATGGGCTTCATCCTGTTCGTGATGTTCAGCTGGCCTTTCATCGACGCGTGGATGCGGCGCAAGAACCCGGCGCGTGAAGCGAGCGTGTGGATCGGGATCGTCGGTGCGTTGGCGATCATCGCATTGACGGTGTGGGAGGCGGCCGTAGCGCACTGAGTTCGACATGAGCCTGAAAACCAAACAGTGGGTCATCGCGGCCCTCGGCGGCTTGTTCCTGCTCTCGCTGATCTTCGTCCAGTGGATGGAGGTGGCGCGCAAGCGCGAGGAAGCCGGCTTGACGAAGGCGCACATCGCCGTGCCGGCGAGCTCGCAGGCGTGCGTCGACTGCCACGTCCAATCGACGCCGGGGATCATCGACCACTGGAAGGGCAGCACGCACGCCGAGAAAGGCGTGGGGTGCGTCGAGTGCCACCAAGCGGAGAAGACCGACGTCGACGCGTTCGCGCACTACGGCGCGCAGATCGCGACCGTCGTCACGCCGCTCGACTGCTCGCGCTGCCACCTGCAGGTGTTCGAGGAGTTCGAGCGCAGCCACCACGCCGCGGCGGGCAACATCCTCGCGTCGCTCGACAACTTCCTGGCCGAGACGGTCGAGGGCGCGCGATCGCCGTTCGATCCGCACTCGCCGACGCCGGGGATGGCCGTGCAGTCCGTCAACGGCATGGCGAGCTCGTTCACGGGCTGCCAGCAGTGCCACGGCAGCAAGGTCGCGCTGCAAGCGACCGACGGCGGGATGATCACGGTCGACGACTTGAAGCCGGACGCGACCGGCCGGCCGACGAACCTCGACGCGATCGCTCGCGTCGCCAAGGACGCCACGGGACGGCCGCTCTTCCATGCGGGCACGTGGCCCAACACGGGCATCGGCCGCCTCAACCTCGACGGATCGCGCGGCTCGTGCTCCGCGTGCCACAGCCGCCACGACTTCTCGCCGCGCCGCGCGCGGCAGCCGGAGAACTGCGGCAAGTGCCACCTCGGTCCCGATCACCCGCAGAAGGAGATCTACGAGGAGAGCAAGCACGGCGTCGCCTACCGCGATCTCCACTCCGCGATGAACCTCGACGCGGACTCGTGGGTGCTCGGCCGCGACTACACGCAGGCGCCGACGTGCGCGAGCTGTCACATGTCGGGCAACATCCGGAACGGCGGGCGCATCACCCACGACCCGGGCGAGCGCATCTCGTGGACGAACCGACCGCCGATCAGCCTCGTGCTCGACACCGACATCCACCACAAGGTGGTCCTCGAGACCGACCCCGCCAGGCGCGCGACGCTGATCGCCGACACGGCGCAGGCGAAGCGGACGCGGATGAAGGAGGTGTGCTCGGTCTGTCACACCACCGACTACGTCGACGCCTTCTACAAGCAGTACGACGACTTCGTCGTGCTCTACAACGAGAAGTTCGCGAAGCCCGGCAAGAAGATCATCGATACGCTCCGCGAAGCACAGCTCCTGACGAAGGCCGACTTCGACGAGGAGATCGAGTGGACGTGGTTCTACCTCTGGCACCACGAGGGACGGCGCGCGCGTCACGGCGCGTCGATGATGGCGCCCGACTACGCGCACTGGCACGGGATGTACGAGGTCGCCGAGCGCTTCTACATGCAGCTCGTGCCGCAGGCGCGGGAGATCGCGGAGCACGCCAGCGCTTCGGGCAAGCGCTCGGAAGCGGCCGCGGTGCTCGACGTGATCGAAGGCATCCTCGATCGGCCCGAGCACCGCTGGATGGGGATCGCGCAGGCCGGTGCGAACGCGACCTCCCCGCAGGCTTCGGGAGGCAACGCGACGCGTCCGGAGCCGCCCCCGAACAAACGAGAGTGAGGCGCCGATGAACCGCAGACAACTCCTCCAAGCGATCGCCACCGCGAGCGGCGGCATCGCCGCGTACTCGTGCCGCGACCGCGCGGAAGCGGAGCGCATCGGCGCGTCGCAGTCCGCGCCGCCCGCCGACGTCGCGTGGCACAAGGCACCGTGCCGCTACTGCGGCACGGGCTGCGGCGTCGAGGTCGGTGTGACGAAGGGACGCGTCGCCGCGGTGCGCGGCGACGCGGCGAGCCCGGTGAACCGCGGACTCTTGTGCGTGAAGGGCTACCACCTGCCCGCGATGCTCTACGGCGCCGACCGATTGCGATTCCCGCAGCGGCGCCGCGCCGACGGAACGCTCGAGCGCATCTCGTGGGACGAGGCGATCGCGCTCATCGCGGACAAGTTCGGCGCCGCGCTCGAAGCGCACGGCCCCGAATCCGTCGCGATGTACGGCTCCGGGCAGTGGACCGTGTTCGACGGCTACGCCGCGCTGAAGTGGGTCAAGGCGGGGCTCAAGAGCAACAACCTCGACCCGAACGCGCGCCTGTGCATGTCGAGCGCGGTCTCGGGATTCCTCACGCAGTTCCAGAGCGACGAGCCGATGGGCTGCTACGACGACCTCGACGTCGGTCGGGACTTCGTGCTGTGGGGCAACAACATGGCCGAGATGCATCCGGTCTTGTTCAGCCGCATCCTCGAGAACAAGCGCAAGAACCCGATGGTGCGCATCGTCGACATCGCGACGCGCCGCACGCCGACGAGCGATTACGCCGACCTCTACATCGAGATCCGCCCGGGCACGGACCTCGCGCTCGCGAACGGCGTGATGTTCCTCTTGCTGGAAGAGGGGCAGATCGACGCCGATTTCCTGGCCGAGAACCTCGTGTTCAAGCGCGGCATCGAGGACGTCGACGCGATCGGGTACGGCTGCTTCGGCGCGCAGGCCCACCACTACGACTTCCAGGACGAGGCGCGGAACTCCTCGCTCGACGAGCTGCACGAGTTCTTGAAGGACTACTCGCCCGCCACCGTGCAGGCGATCACCGGCGTCAGCGAGGAGCACATCCGGGCGCTCGCGCAGATCTACGGCGATCGCGGGAGCGGCACGGTCAGCCTGTGGTGCATGGGCGTCAATCAACACGTGCGCGGCACGTGGATGAACAACTTGATCACCAACCTGCACCTCCTGACGGGGAAGATCAGCCGGCCGGGGAGCAACCCGCTCAGCCTCACCGGACAGCCTTCGGCGTGCGGAACGGTGCGCGAGGTCGGCACGCTGCAGAACCGCTTGCCGGCCGACATGGTCGTGACGAACGAAGAGCACCGGAAGAAGGCCGAGGAGATCTGGGGCCTCACCCCGGGGACGATCCCCGCGAAGCCCGGGTTGCACGCCGTCGACATGTTCCGCGCGTTCGCGCGCGGCGAGATCCACGCGATGTGGATCCAGACCACGAATCCCTGGGTCACGATGCCGAACCTCGCGCGCTTCGAGCGCAAGCCCGGCGACGGACGGTTCCTCGTCGTCAGCGACATCTATCCGACTCCGACGACCGACGTCGCCGATCTCGTCCTGCCGTCGGCCGCGTGGGTCGAGCGCGAAGGCGTGTTCGGCAACACCGAGCGCCGCACGCAGCAGTGGGACAAGCTCGTCGACGCGCCCGGTGAAGCGCGCGAGGACGCCTGGCAGATCGTGCAGGTCGCGCGTCGCATGGGCATGACGCACCTCTTCCCCTGGCCCGACGACGACTGGCACGCCTCGATGTACGAGGAGTACCGGCGATTCACGCTGGGCACGGGCAAGGACCTCGCGAGCTACGACGCGCTGCGCAAGACGCGCGGCCTGTTGTGGCCGGTCGTCGACGGGAAGGAGACGCGCTACCGCTACGCCGCCGGGCACGATCCGTACGTCAAGAAGAAGAGCGGCGTGCACTTCTACAAGGCGAAGGGGTACGGCGAGCGCGCCGCGGTGTGGCTGCGCCCGTACCATCCGCCGGCCGAATCACCCGACGAGGCGTATCCGTTCTGGCTGTCGACGGGGCGCGTGCTCGAGCACTGGCACACCGGATCGATGACGCGCCGCGTGCGCGAGCTGCACCAAGCGGTCACTCAGGCCTACGTCGAGTTGAACCGCGCCGACGCGCGCGAGCTGGGCGTGCAGAGCGGCGATCGCGTGCGCGTCACGAGCCGCCGCGGCAGTCTCGAGCTCGTCGCGCAGGTCGATGGCCGCGGCAAGCCGCCGCGCGGCTCGGTGTTCGTGCCGTTCTTCGACGAGCGGCTGAAGATCAATCTTCTGACGCTCGACGCGATGGACTGCATCAGCAAGGAGCCCGACTACAAGAAGTGCGCGGTGAAGGTCGAGCGCGTCGGATGAACGTGAGCTCCCTAGGACTCGCCCTCGTGCTCGCCCTGGCCGCGGGGTGCCGCGACGCGCCGGTTGCGAGCGTGAAAAGCGCCGCCGTGGTGCGCGCGGCACGGCGCGCGTACGACGGGGCGCCGCCGACGATCCCCCACGCGCCGATGGGCGCCGAGTGCACTGCGTGCCACAACGACCGCGGCCTCGCCGTCCAGGGCGTCGGCTTCGCGCCACCGTCGCCGCACGAGCTCACGCCCGGCCTGTCGTCGACGAGCCGCTGCGAGCAGTGCCACGTGTACAAGCGATCGGAAGAGCTCTTCGCGGAAAGCGAGTTCGTCCCGCTCGCGCAGGATCTGCGCCGCGGCACGCGGCTCTATCCGGGCGCGCCGCCCGTGATGCCCCACGCAGTCAACATGCGCGAGAACTGCCAGGCGTGCCATGCCGGCCCCGCCGCGCGCGAGGAGATCCGTTGCACGCATCCCGAGCGAGCGCGCTGCGGACAGTGTCACGTGGCCGCGGTCACCGTCGCCGAGTTCGAGCGCTGACCGATCATTCGCGACCCGATCGCGCGATCGAGACGAGCAATCCGACGCCCAGCGCGAGCGAGCTGACGAACCCGAGCAGCGCGAACGCGGGCATGCCCCACAGCGTCGGACCGCCCGAGACCGTGAGCGCGATCGACGTGCCGACGATCAGCGCGGAGGTCACGAGGCCCACGGTCAAGCGATTGACGCTGCGCTGCAGTGCGTGGTTCAGCTCGTCGATCCGCCGCACCTCGACGTCGATCTGGAATCGGCCTCGGCGGACACGCGCGAGCAGCGCCTGCGCGGCGTTCGGCAGCTCGCTCGCCACGCGGCCGAGCTCGTCCATGCCGCGTCGCACGAACGCGATCGGAGAAAGCTCGGAGCGCAGCGTGCGGGCGGCGAACGGCTCGAGCGCCTCCGACATCGAGAACGAGGGATCGAGCGCGAGGCCCAGTCCGTCGAGCGTCACGAACACCTTGAGCAGCATCGCCACGTCGGACGGCAGCACGAGGCCGTTGTCGCGCACGAGGAAGGCGATGTCGCGCAGGAGGGCGGACACGTCGAGGTCGGCGATGCGCGCGCCCTCGTAGCGATCGAGGAGCGCGGTCACGTCGCCGGCGAGCAGCGCTTCGTCGACGTCGCCGTCGCCGCTCCACTCGAGCAGGACGCGCGCCGCGTCGGCCTCGCGCCGCTCCACGACCGCGCCGAGGAGGGCGACGAACTCGCGTCGCCGCGCGGGCGAGAGGCGGCCGATCATGCCGAAGTCGACGAGTCCCAGGCGCCCGCCCGAGAGCAGCAGCACGTTTCCGCCGTGGGGATCGGCGTGGTAGAGCCCGTGCGCGAACACCATCTCGAGCACGACGTCGGCGCCCGCGACCGCGACCGCGTGCCCGTCGAGCGGACCGGGGCGGCCGTCGGCGAGCCATCGATCGATGCTGGGGCCGTCGAGGTGGTCTTGGACGCAGAGCCGCGGGCGTGTGAATCGATCGTGGACGCGCGGGATCACGAGCTCCGTGCGGTGCGCGAGCTGGCGCGCGATCCGTTGCGACATGCGCGCCTCGACCGACAGATCGAGCTCCGCTCGCATCGTGCTCGCGAACTGCCGCACGAGCGCGCGCGGACGGAAGTGTCGCAGCTCGGGGATCTCGCGCTCCGCGATCTCCGCCAGTCGCGCCATGAGGCGCAGATCGGCCGTGACGATCGGGACGATCCCGGGCCGGCGGATCTTGAGCACGACCGGAGTGCCGTCGTGGAGCTTGGCGCGGTGCACCTGCGCGATCGACGCGGCCGAGATCGGCTTCGGATCGAGATCGACGAAGCACGCGCCCGGATCCTCGCCCAGATCCTCTTCGAGCTGCGCGCGCAGCTCCGTCCACTCGACCGGCGCGGCGTGCTCGCGCAGCTGCGCGAGCTCGCTCGTCCATTCGGGCGGCAGGAGATCGGTCCGTCCCGCGAGCAGCTGGCCGAGCTTCACGAACGCCGGACCGAGCTCCTCGAGCGCGTGGCGCATCCGCTCGGGAGCCGGGACGTCGTGGAGGTCCTTCGCGCGCGGGATGTGCAGGAACACACCGGCGCGACGCAGGCCGCGCACGAGGCCCAGGCGCTGCGCGACGTCGCCGAGCCCGTGCGCGAGCAGCACGCGCACGATCTCCTGCGCGCGCCTGAGATCCCGAGCCGCGAAGATCGTTTCGATCAGCATTCGTCAGAGCGCGCTAGGATACGTTTCGGGCAGCTCTCCGCGCTGCCAGACGGCCGTGCGCTCGAGCGGCTCGACCGCGCGCGTCCGATCGAAGTGGATCAGCGCGTCGAACTGCCGGGGAAGGTCCGCTTCGAAGTAGTGGCTGGCCCGCTCCGTGTCGGGCCGATAGATCACGCCGATGGCGCGCTCCAGTAGGGATGCCGCCGTTCGAGTCGCGGGCCAGCGCTTGAAGTCGAAGCAGACGTTGCCCAGGCCCAGTCCGTGGATCGCGTGCTCCCAGCTGCCGGGAAGCGCGTCGCGCACGCGCTTGCGCTCCGCCAGACCGTCCCAGTCCGACGCGGCGGTCACGGTCCCGGCGAACGTCGAGAATCCGATGGAGACGGACTGCTTGCCGTACCGCTGTCGCACGAGCTGGCCGACGTTGAGCTCTCCGATGCTCTTCATCTCGGTCGCGCGCGCGTCACCCAGGTGCGAATTGTGCGCCCACACGACGATCTTGGCGGGCGCTCGAGCTCTCTCGCGCAGGTGGTCGTCGATCGACTCCAGCGTCCGCATCATGTGCTGGTCGCGCAGGTTCCACGACGCCGCTCGTCCCGCGAACATCGCGCGGTAGTAGCTCTCGGCGTCGACGACGAGGCGCGCGTTCTGCTCGGCGAAGAAGTGATCCCCCGGCTCCAGCCGTCCATCGCGGCTGACGTACGCGGCGATCGAATGCTGCAGCTCGACGAGCTGCGTGACGACCGACTTCTCGCACGGAGCCGACAACCCGAACGAGGCGGCGTAGCCGTACGCCTGCGGATCCTCGCCGAAGTCCTCGAAGCACGAGTAGCGATAGCGTGCTCGCTTCTCGGCTTCCGGATCGACGACCTCCAGGTACTTCAGCACGGCGTCCATGGAGCGATGCATGCTGTAGAGGTCGAGCCCGTAGAAGCCCGCCGCGTTCGCGGGGTGCGCTTCGTTCCACGCGCGCAGCCAGCCCACGAAGTCGAGCACGTCCGCGTTGCGCCACATCCAGCGCGGGAACCTCTCGAATCCCCCGAGCGCCTCGATCGCTTCCTGGTCGTCGCCGCGGCCGCGCACGTACCGGTTCACGCGGTACGCATCCGGCCAGTCGGCCTCGACCGCGACGGCGTGGAATCCCCCGTCGCGGATCAGACGTTTCGTGATCTCTGCGCGGACCCGGTAGAACTCGTGCGTTCCGTGCGACGCCTCGCCGATCAGCACGATCCGGGCGGAGCCGATCCTCGCGACGATCGCCTCGACATCGCGCGGCGAGCCTTCCCAGCGCGTCGCGCAGGCGCGCAGCTGGTCCGCGATCGACGGCGGCGACCTCATCACGTGCGTCCCTGTCCGTTCACGTCGAGCACACGCCGGCGCGCGCTCTCGAGGCAGGCCAGCACTTCCTCGTCGCTCGTCGGGCTGAAGTCGACGTACCAGACGCCGACGGCCTGGAAGCTCTCCGGTCGAGCGACGCACACGCACGTGTCGGCGACCTTGGCGAGGTCGTCGCACGCCTCGCGCGCGCTCACGGGCACGGCCACCACGATCCGCGCCGGGCGACGGCTGCGCAGCGCGACGACCGCCGCGCGCATCGTCGAGCCGGTCGCGAGACCGTCGTCGACGAGAACGACGGTCCGGCCCCCGACCTCGGGCGCGGCGCGGCCGTTGCGGTACGCTCGCTCGCGCCGTGCGAGCTCCACGCGTTCCCGCTGAACTGCGCGCGCCACGTCCGCGTCCGGGATGCCGAGCTGCCGGATCAGCGGCGCGTCGAGCTCGACGACGCCGTCGCTCGCGATCGCTCCCATCGCGAACTCCTCGTGCCCGGGAACTCCGACTTTCCGCACGACCCACACATCGAGCGGAGCGCCGAGCGCGGAAGCGACCTCGGCCGCGACGGGGACTCCGCCGCGTGGGAGGCCGAGCACGAGGACGTCCGATCGGTTCGCGATCGGCGCCAGCTTTGCGGCCAGCGCGCGGCCGGCGGCCGTTCGATCCGCGAACGGCAGCGTGGTCGCGTCGGAGACGAATCGATCGAAGTACTTCATCGACTCCAGTGTCGTGCGCGGCGGTGCGCCGCGCGCGTCCCCGATGAGCGAGGTTCGAGCCGCCGAAGTGCGTAGCGCGCGGCTAGCCCGCTGCCGGCTCGCCGCGACCTCGGCGGATCCAAGCCAGCCAACCGCAGCTCGCCAACCCTGCCCCGACGGCGATCGCGAGGTCGACCGCGTCCAGCGCGGCGAAGCGAAACAGGCCGCGCACCGCCGGGACGAGCAGGACGAGCGCGAGGAGCGCGAGCGTGCCGAGCACGAGCCACAGCGCCGCCGCGTTGCGCCGGCCGGACACGCGCAGGCCCTGTGCGCGGTTCGTCAGCACCATCACGACCACCGACACGACGAGCGTGGTGAACGTCATCGCGCGCACGGCCTCGGTCGAGTGCGACGGATGGGTGAAGAAGAGGACGGCCGCGCACGCGGCGAGGGCGGTCGACCCCTGCAGAACGGCCACGAAGAACCGCCTCCGCGGCAGGAGCGGCTGCTCGCGCGGGCGCGGGGGACGCCGCATGATGCCGGGTCCCGCGTCGTCGGCCTCGAACACGAGCGAGCACGCCGGGTCGATCACGAGCTCGAGCGCCGCCAGGTGCACGGGCAAGAGGACGAGCGGCAGCGACGGCACGAACGCCTGCGCCAACGTCAACCCGGCGATCGGGACGTGCACGGCGACGATGAACGTCATCGCGCTCTGGATGTTGTCGTAGATCCGCCGTCCCATCTTCACCGAGCCGACGAGCGACGAGAACTCGTCGTCGAGCAGGACGAGTCCCGCGGCTTCGCGCGCGACCTGCGTCCCGCGCTTGCCCATCGCGACGCCGACGTGCGCGGCGCGCAGCGCCGGCGCGTCGTTCACGCCGTCGCCCGTCATCGCGACGATCTCGCCGCGAGCGACGAGCGCGCGCACGATGCGCAGCTTCTGGTCGGGCGTGATCCGCGCGAACACGCCGACGTCGCTCACGCTCGACGCGAGCTCGGCGTCGGACAGCGCGGAGAGCTCCGCTCCCGTCAGGACGCGCGCGCCCGAGATCCCCGCGCGCGACGCGATGGCGCGCGCCGTCTCGGGGTGATCGCCGGTCACCATCACGACGCGGATCCCCGCGCGCGCGCAGTCCGCGATCGCTTCGGGCACCGACGCGCGCAGCGGATCCTCGAAGCCGAGCAGACCGACGAACTCGAGCGCGAGTTCCTGCTGGGATTCCGGCACGCTCGCGCTCGGCAAGGTGCGACGCGCGACCCCGAGCACGCGCCTTCCTTCGCGCGCCAGCTCGCTCGCGCGCCGCAAGAGCGCGTCCCGCTGCGCGCCGTCGATGCGAGCCAGTCGCGCGACGGCTTCCGGTGCTCCTTTGCAGGCCACCTCGACGGCGCCATCTCCCGCTCGTCGCCAGACACGAGTGACCGCCGGCAGCTCCGGCGACAGCGGGAACTCGCGCACGAGCTCGGGAGAGCCCTCGGGATCCGGGCCGGCCAGATCGTGGATCGCGCGCTCCATCGGATCGAATCCGGTGCGCCGGCTGGCCATCGCGGCGGTCCGCAGCAACCGCGCGTGTGCGGTCGGCAGGCCCGCCGCGCTCGCATCGAGCTCGATGCGCGATCCATCCGCATCCAGCACGGCGAGCCGCATCCGGTTCTCGGTGAGCGTCCCGGTCTTGTCGGTGCACAGGACCGTCGTTTCGCCGAGCGCCTCGACCGCCGGCATGCGCCGGGCGAGGACTCCGTGTCGCGCGAGCCGCCACGCGCCGATCGCGAGGTAGACGCTGAGCACGACGGCGAACTCCTCGGGCAGGAGCGACATGGCCGCCGCGATGCCCGCGAGCAGGCCCTCCTTCCACGCCGTCGGCGATCCGCCGCGCGTCAGCGCGTAGACCAGCGCGACGGCGCACGACGTCGCGGCGCCCAGCACGGCGAAGAAGGTGACGACGCGCCGTGTCTCTCGCTGCAGTCGCGTGGGTTCGGCCTCCACCGCGAGCGAGCGTCCGATCCGTCCGAGCGCCGTGCGCGGCCCCGTCGCGAGGATCTCCGCCGTGCCCGTGCCCGCGGTGACGAGCGTGCCGGCGAAGACGCTCGACGCCCCGTCGCCGCCGGGATCCGAGAGCGAGGACTCGGAGAGCGAAGCCTCCTTGCGCACCGGCGCCGACTCTCCGGTGAGCAGCGATTCGTCGATCTCGAGGTTCTGCGCGCTGCGCAGGACGCCGTCGGCCGGGACGCGCTCGCCCTCGTCGAGCAGCACGAGGTCGCCGCGCACGACGTCGCGCGCCGGAATCTGCATCGTCGTCCCCGCGCGCAGGACGCGCGCACGCGGGCTGCTCAGGTCGCGCAGCGCCTTCAGCGCGTTCTCCGCCCGCCGCTCCTGCACGGCCGTGATCAGGATCACGACGCCGACGAACGCGCCGAGCGTCCACGCGTCGCGCGGCTCGCCGAGCGCGAGGTAGAGCGCGCCGGCGCAGACGAGCAGGAGCAGCATCGGCTCGCGCAGCACGTCGCGCGCGAGGCGCAGCAGAGTGCGCGGCTTCTGCGACGCCACTTCGTTCGGGCCGTCGCGCGCCAGCCGGCGGGCGGCTTCGTCGGGGTCGAGTCCCGCCTGCAGGCCCGCTCTCATCCGCTACGAGGGCGAACCCGCTCGCTCCGTCGCCAGCGCGCTGCCCACGGCGTCGAGCAGCTGCGCCTCGTCGAAGGGCTTTTCGAGCGTGCGCGTCCCGGCGGGCACGCGGCCTTGTTGCACGAGCAGGTCCGCGGGATACGCCGACATGAACAGGACGCGCATCCGGGGTTGCATCTCGACGAGCAACTTCACGAGGTCGGGACCGCTCGCGTCGGGTAGCACGATGTCCGAGAGCGCGAGATCGATGGTCCCGCTGACGCCGCGCGCGATCTCGAGTGCCTGCTTCGCGTTCTCGGCCGCCAGCACGTGATATCCGTGCGCGGACAGGAGATGCCGCAACGTCGTGCGGATCAAGCGCTCGTCCTCGATCACGAGGATGCGGATCGCGCCCCCGTGCGCGGCGCGCGCCGGCACCCCCGGCGCGGGCGCGGTGGCCGCCGCCGCCGCGTGCAGCCGCTGGTCGCGCGGAAGATGGATGACGAAGCGCGTGCCGCGTCCGAGCTCGCTCTCGAAGTCGATGCCGCCCTCGAGCTGTCCCACGATCGTGTACACGGTATAGAGGCCGAGCCCGGTGCCCTGGCCTTCGTCC
>CAZQHA010000005.1:0-1411 GCA_964592795.1 uncultured Planctomycetaceae bacterium
TCCGTCGGTCGCGGTCGAGGACAGCTACATCAACGGCCGCCACACCCGCTCGCGGCGCATCACATGGGGCGTCTCGATCCAAGTGAGCGAGAAGGGCGAATACACGATCCCCGGCGTCACCGTGAGCGCCGACGGCAAGGAGCTCGTCACGCGCCCCGTCGAGCTCAAGGTCGTCGAGGACATGCAGGGCGAGGAGCTCGGCACGTTCACGATCGAGGCGCCGAAAGACATCGTCGAGGGCCAGCCGTTCACGCTGACGATGCGATTCGGCTGGGACACCGGCATCGACGGCGGCGTCAACTACGCGAACCTCTCGCTTCCCTGGCTGGGCGCGCTGCCGGGGTTGCTCGAGCTCGATCCGCCGTCGCTCGCTCATTCGCCGAGCGCCGTCGAGCTGAACCTCAACAAGCGCGATCGCATCCGCGCCGAGCGCCTCGCCGAATCGACGATCAACGGCCGCAAGTTCCAGCTCCTCGAGGTGAAGAAGCGCTACCTGCCGACGCGCCCGGGCAAGCTCGAGTTCACGACCAGCCACTTCGAGTTCGGCCAGGTCGCCGATTCCCTGTTCAACGTCCGGCCGCGCGAGGCGCGCACGTTCTACAAGCGCTTTCCGGCGTTCGCGATCGACGTGATGCGCTTGCCCGAGGACGGGCGGCCGATCGAGTTCACGGGAGCGGTCGGGACGCTCTCCGCGTCGGCGACCGCGGACCGGCGCGACGTCGACGCCGGCGATTCGATCAAGCTGTCCGTCCACTGGACGGGCGACGGCAACCTCGAGTTCTTCGAGCCGCCGGACCCCTCGCGCATGGACGCGTTCAAGGACTTCCGGCTGTTCGGCAAGACCGATCGCAAGACCGCGGACCGGCGCACGGTCGTGTACGACCTGGCGCCGATCACGCCGAACGTGACCGCGATCCCGCCGCTGCCGCTCTCCGTGTACGACCCGGCGAAGAAGGCGTACACGGTCGTCGCCACCGACGCGATCCCGATCCGCGTGCGCGCGCTCGCGAACACGTCGACCTTGACCGCGGCTCCGGGCGGGAGCGCGACGACGTTCGACATCCGCGACATCCAGACCGACGCGGACGAGAGCGGCGAGCCGCCGCGTCCGGGCGGCGCCGCGATCTTCGCCACGCTCGCGGGCGTCCTCGCGGCGTGGCTCGCCGGTCGCGCGCTCGTCCGCCGGCGCGGCGATCCCGACGCGCCGCGCGCGCGCGCGCGCCGCGCGGCTCGCAAGCGGCTCGTGCGCGATCTCTCCGCGGCGAAGTCGGCGAGCGAGGAAGCGCGCGCGCTCCAGCTCTTCCTCGCGTCGCGCAGCGGCGAGAGCCCGCAAGCCTGGGTCGGACGCGACGCGGTCGGTTGGGCTTAGACGCACAACGGCTCGTTCGCCGAGGACGCCGCGCGCGAGCTC
>CAZQHA010000005.1:1421-23738 GCA_964592795.1 uncultured Planctomycetaceae bacterium
GACGCAACGAGGCGCTCGGCGCCGGACGGATCGTCGGCGTCGCGGATCGCGTCCTGCAAGGAGGCCTGTGATGCCCGCGATGCTTCGCACGCTCCTCTGGCTGCTCCTCGCCGCCGTCGCGCCGCCGATCCACGCGCGCGCCCCGGTCGTCGATCGGGCGGGCGACGAAGCGGCGGCGCAGGCCGCCTACCGCGCGGGCGACTTCTCGACCGCGTCCGCGTCGTGGCGCGCGGTGCTCGAGAGCGACGAGAGCGCAGCGCTGCCGAGAGAGCGCGCGCGCGTGCTCTACAACCTCGGCAACGCCGCGTTCCGCGCCGGCCGGACGCTCGAGGCCGTCGGCTGGTACACCGCGTCGCTGCGCCTGCGTCCGCGCGACGCCGAGACGTGGCACAACCTCGAGTACGCGCGCAACGCGGCGAAGCTCGAGCCGGCGGACCGCGGCGATCTCTCGGCGACGCTGAACCGCCTCTTCTCGTCGCTGACCGTCGCGGAGAGCGAGTGGCTCGTGATCGGCGTCGTGCTCGCGTGGGCGGGCGTGCTCGCGATGGAAGCGCTGCGCGGCGGTCGAACGTGGCGCATCCTCGCGCTCGTCGGCGCGTTCGCCGTCGTCGTGAGCTTCGTGCCGTGGATGTTCTCCGTTTCTCGGGCGGGCTCCGACACGGTGCTCGCGATCCAGGACGGCAAGCTCGGCGTGAAGAGCGAGCCGCGCGCCGACGCGGCGGTGATCGCCGAAGCGAACGCGGGCGACGAGCTCGAGCGGCTCGACGGGCTGCCGGATTGGACGAAGGTCGAGCTCGCCGACGGCACCGTCGGCTGGGTCGAGGCCCGGTCGGTGTTCTCGCTCGATCGCTGAGCGGTCCCTTGAGTCCGCGCGCGCGCTTGCCGATGCTCTCGCGCACGTGACGACCTCGCCCAAGCTGCGCCGAATCTCGGCGTTCTCGCTGCTCCTGTGCGCGAGCCTTCTCGCGGCCTGCGCGAAGTCGAGCGGCGACGCGCCCGGCAAGGGCGTGCTCGTGATCGCGATCGATTCCTTGCGCGCCGACCACGTGAGCGCGTACGGGTACGACCGCCCGACGACGCCGACGATCGACTGGCTCGCGCGGCAGGGGACGACGTTCCTGTCCGCGTACACGACCTCGCCCGAGGTGATGCCGGCGCACGCGACGCTGCTCACCGGCTGCGATCCGAAGATCGCGTTCCGCGAGCCGTCGGGCGCGGGCTTGCAGGGGCCGCTGCTCACGCGCTGGTACATCCCCGACGCTGTGCCGCGCCTCGCGCAAGAGCTGCTGGCCGCCGGATTCGTCACCGGCGGATTCGTCGACCACACGTGGCTCGCGCCGGTGCGCGGCTTCGCCGCCGGGTTCCAGGAGTTCCACGAGGCGTACTTCGAGACGTCGCCGGACGCCGAGATCTACCGCTTCGACGAGATCGCGGCGCGCTTCCTGCGCTGGCTCAACGGGCACGACACGAGCAAGGACTGGTTCGCGTACGTGCACTTCAACGACCTCGAGCGCGTGTGGCGTCTCACGTCGCCCGACACGGCCGGCGACACGTACTTCGCGCCGCGGCCGGAGCTCGCGGCGGTGCCGCCGGTCGCCGAAGCCGAGCGCGTGTTCTTCGCGGTGCCGCGCTCGCGCTGGTCGGGCGGGACGCGGTCGATGGGGGAGTGCGAGGCGCGCTACGACGGCGCGATCCGCCAGCTCGACAATCGACTGCGGCGCCTCTTCGACCAATTGCGCAACACGGGGCGGCTCGAGAACACGACGGTCGTGATCGTCGGCACGTACGGCGTGGGCTTCGGCGAGACGGGGCTCGTGCTCGACAGCGGCACGTTCTCCGACGCGGACCTGCACGTGCCGCTGATCGTGCGGCCGGCGCAGAGACTCGGGCTCGGGCGCGGCGTGACGACGAGCTCGCTCGCGAGCTTGATCGATCTCGCGCCGACCTTGCTCGAGATGGAAGGCATCGCGAAGCCGAACGGGATGCACGGGCTGTCGCAGTACGCGGCGCTGACGGGCTCGACGTCGCCGGTGCGACCGTACGCGTTCGCGTCGGGCGGACTGCAGCGCGGCTTCTGCGTGATCAGCGAGCGCTGGTGCTACGAGTGGAGCCTGGCCGGCATGCAGCAGCCGCAGCCGCTCGCGCGCTCGTGGTTCGGCGAGGACCTCGATCACTCGGCCGACTTCCGGATCCTCTTGCACGATCGTCAGCACGATCCGTCGAAGGGGCACTTGAAGGCGGAGGTCGCGGATCGACAGGTGGCGACCGAGATGCACAGCGCCGGATTCGACTGGTACACGTGGATGGAGCGCGCGCGGGACGTCTTGCAAGGCGGCGCGCTCGTGCCGAAGACGGACGTGGCGACGATCGAGGAGCTGCGCCGGCGCAAGCTGATCGGGGACGAGGTCGAGCGGTAGTTACGTTCCCGGGATTCGAGCGAGCCCGATCCGGTCCACGCCGGTTGAATTCGACCCGTGGACTCGATGCACAAGCGCGCGGGATGGGCGGCGTCGGTGTTGCTCTGGCTTGCGTGCGGCCGGGCGAACGATCCGTCACCGACTGAACCGGCATCCGCCGAGCCAACGCCGACGGACCCGTTGCTCGTCACGCTGCGCTGCGAGCTCGTGGGCTTCGGCGCGGTCTACTCGACGTCCCTTTCGATCGCGAATCCAGGCGGCGCGGACGTGATCTGCGATGCAGCGTGGTCGAGCATCTCCCTGCGCGTGCCGCTCCGTCCCGACATCGAGCTCTGCGTGATGGATGCCGCGGGCGTCATGACGAACGACAAGTTCCGGTCGATCGTCGACCAGATCGAGCCGCTTGGCCTTGAGCACTTGTACGTGGCCGGCGGCTGGAGGCTGGATCCGCACTTCGCGATCGCGGAGCTGTCGCGACTCACGACGCTGAAGTCACTCTCGATCGATCTGTCGAACGCGGCGTGGGGATCTCGAACGGACGGAGCCGAAAGCACGCTGGACGAGCCGCTGCCGTTCGAGGAATGGAGGACGCTGACGAGACTCACACGTCTCGCGATCCTCGGTGTCTACCCTGGAGATGTTCCGGACAGCGACGGAGCGGTTCGCACTCTCGTCGCCGATCATCCTCGCCTCGAGGAGCTTCGTCTCACGGACTTCCGGGGTCTCACGGACGCGGGGCTCCGTGAAGTGAGTCGTCTGTCCGAGTTGCGGCTCTTCAGCCTCGAGGGGAAGTTCTGGCTCTGGGAGGACGAATTGGTGAGCGTCCATCCATGTATCCGGGATGCAGGTATCGCTCATCTCCGAGCGCTCGCCGAGCTGCGCGTGCTTTATCTGCAAGGGTGCGACCAGATCGGCGACGCGTCGCTCGCGTCCATCTCCGAAATGCCTCAGCTGGAGGTCCTGGCGGTCGAGATGAACTCGCAGATCACGACGCAGGGATTGGCCCAGCTCGCGCGATTGCCGCGACTCTCGTCCCTCAGCCTGTTCCAGTGCAAGCAGCTCGACGACGAAGGGCTCGCCGCGGTCGCATCAATCTCGACGTTGCTCGAGCTCGACGTGCAGGAGTGTCCATCGATTACGCACGGTGGACTTGGCCATGTGCGTCGAGCGTTTCCGGCGTGCGCGATCAACGAGCGTCCCGACGCGCCGATGGCTTTTCGACCGCCGCTCGGCAGCAGGTAGGCGTCAGTACCGCACCACGTTTACCGTGCGCGGCACGAGCGTGATCGGGATGCTCGCGACCTGGTTGCCGTTGCGCGAGAGCACGAGTGTCCGCGCGGCGTCCGACACGGACAGCACTTCGCTGCGTCCGTCTTTGATCGTCGCGAACATGTTCGTGTGCGAGCGATCGGCGCGGATCACGCGCACAGCGATCGGCTCGCCGCTCTCGTCGAGGATGCGCAGCTCGTCCGCGCGGTCGGTCGGTGTGTCGAGCTCGACCTGGACATGCAGTCGCAGGCTGACACGGATCACGACGTCGTCGGGGTTCGTTTCCTCCGTGATCGGCGTGATCGCAGAGAGGATCTCGTCGCTGCGCGCGACGAGCGTTGCGTCCACGCGCGGCACGGTCGCGAACTCGAACGCGCCGCGCTCGTCGGTGATCACAGGCTCGCGCTCCATCCATTCGTCTCGCGTGCCGTCGCGGACTCGAACCTCGAGCGCAAAGCGCTCGAGGTGCACGCGCGCTCCCGCGACGGCCGTTCCATCCGAGGTGACGACGCGACCGCGAACGCGCTCGAACACGGGGTTGGCCACGTCGATCGTGACGTCCGTCGAGCCCGCCGGAACCTGTTCCTTTGAGCCGAACTGCAACGTGCGCGGGTCGGCCGCCGCGACCCAATAGTCGCGATCGAGCAAGCCGCCGATCTCGAACCTCCCGTCCTCGTCGGCCTCGACGAACATCCAGAACGGAGGGTCGTCGCGAGTGAGGAGGGATTCCACCGTCGCCGCGTCGCCGTCGATCCGGCCGAAGAGCGTCGGATTGCGGATCCAGACTCGTGCGTGGGGAACGGGAACGGCTGGAGCGTCGTGGATGGCGACGACACGGCCGCGAATCGTGAGCGGTGTCGACGAGAGCGTCAGCACGATCTCGTCGCGCCATCCGTCCGGATCGTGCTTGTCGAGCTCGGCGATCGCCGGCTGGAAGCCGCGCGCGAGCGCGACGACGCGCACGTTCCGACCGATCTCCGAAACGTCGAGCAGGAACCACCCGCGATCGTCGACGGATGCGATCTGCGCGCCCGCGCTGACGCGCGCGCTCGCGACCGCGCGGCCCTCGGCGTCGACGACGCGTCCTTTGATGGTGGAGTGCGGCTTCTGATCGCGAACGAGCACGAGCACCATCGCACGGCTCGTGGCCTGCGGCGCGGGCTCGGTGTGGAGCGGGAATCCGCCAGCCGTCACGCGCAGTTGCGCGCCGCCGATCGCCGGGACATCGGTGAGCCCGAATGCTCCGCTCTTGTCCGTGTCCGTTCGCCACGTCCGCCGCGCCGAGAGGTCGAGCGCGAAGCCGAAGTCGGCGCCCAAATGCTCGGGCTGGAGCAGCGAGACCTCCGCGCCTTCGACGGCGGCGCCCGATTCGTCGACGACGCGACCCGAGATCTCGATGCGCCGGGCGACCACGACGTTCGTCGTGTTCGTCGGCAGGATGTTCGTGAACCCCGCGAGCACGGTCGTCCAGTCGGGATCGCGCGAGACGATCGCCGAGGCATTCGCGGGCGCGGCGATCTCGAACGCTCCATTCGCGCCGCTGCGGGTCTCGTGACGCGAATCGGACGGCGCGCCCTCGATGCCGACCGCGACGCCGGACAAGCTGCGTCCACTCGCGTCGAGCACGCGGCCCTTGACGATGCGATCGGGCGCGGCACTCACCGTCGCCGTCGGCGCGACCGGCGCCGTGCTCGGCACGGAGTCGAGCGGCGCGCGCACCGACTCGCCGCGCACGTCGTCGAGCGGACGAATCGGATCCTGCGGCACGCCCGCGGCGACCTCCGCAACCGGCGGATCAGAGCGCGTCGGCGCGATGGAGCTCGACTCGGACTTCGCCAGGCCCCACCACAGAGCGACGGCAAGAAGCGCGAGCGGAACCGTGACTTTGAGAGCGACGTTCATGGCCAGGACTCCCGTGGCGGCCGGCGCGAGCGACGACGCGTCGCGCGCGAGCGGCAGCAGTGCGAGAAGCCATGTCTTCCGTCCGAACTTGCGATCGAGGCTCGCCCGCAGCTTCGCGTGACCGCGCACGAGCCGGCTGTCGACCGTCGCGACGGGCACGTTCATCCGCGCGGCGATCTTGCGCGGCGGCAGCGACTCGAAGTAGCGCAGGAGGATCGTCGTGCGGTACGGCTCGTCGAGGTCGAGCACGGCTTGCACGACGTCGCGATGAGTCGCGGCCTTCTCGACGACGTCCGCCGTCGATGCGAGCGCTTCGACGCGCGCCGCGGACTGTTCGCGGTGCGCACGGCGCGACTCGCCGCGCGCGCGATCGCCGAGCTTGCTGCGCAGCACCGTCGCGAGCCAACCGCGGACCGGCCCGTCCTCTTGCGGCGGACGCTCGAGCGCGGCGACCCACGTGTCCTGCACGAGATCCTCCGCGCCGTCGGCGTCCGAGCAGAGCCTCTGCGCGAGCGCGCGCAGCCAGCGCGATTCGGACAAGAGGGCCGTGAGATCGGGTCTTTCGGACATGACTTCGGACCAAGGCACGGCGCGGTCCGGGAATCCTTGGCGAGAATACCGCGGAATGCGCGCGTTGCCGTCCACACGCGGCGCGGATAGACGTAGACCCGGCTTCCCCCGGGTCCACCACGAGGAGAACTCTCATGTCGACTTCGCCGAAGTTCGTTTTCACGTCGAGCCTCTTGTTCGCGGCGGGCTCGCTCGCGCTGCTCACCGCAGCCGCCTTTCAGAACAAGAAGACCACCGGGAGCAAGGACGAGGCCGCCATCCCCACGCGGTGGGAGGTGCACGGTGGCGGCGGGCTCTACTTCCTCGACCGCCAGACCGGCGAGATGTGGGTCTACCACCACCCCGGCGACGTGACGCTGACGCCGCGGCCGAAGTACCTCGGTCGGTTGACCGAGGTGGGCAAGGAGATGGACAAGTAACGCGCGTCAGCTCCGCGCCGCGTGCGCGGGCGTCGCGACGTTCTTCACGACGAGCTGCCACCCCGACGGCGAGTCGACGAGCAGCGTCGCGTGCGCCGGCTCGTTGCGGAACGCGAAGCTCTCGCGCGGCGCGAGCCCCAGCGCGCGCGTCACGAGCACGCGGATGACGTTGAAATGCGACGTGACCGCCGCGGTGCCGCCGCGCGCCGAACGCACCGCGTCGAGCATCGCCGGCCACGCGCGCGCGAACACCTCGGCGTCGCTCTCGCCGGCGTGACCCTTCCAGTTCCACGGGTCGGCGAGGAACGCGTCCGACTCCGCGTGCCAGCGCGCGCGGAACTCGTCGGCGGAGAGGCCTTGCCAGTCGCCGCGCCAGATCTCGCGCAGCCGCTCGTCGACTGCGAGCGGCGCGCGCGTCGATCGCGAGATGCCCTGGCCCATCGCGAGCGCGCGCGCGAGGTGGGAGCTCTGCACGTGCGCGATCGGTTCGGAGGCGAAGGCCTCGCTCAGGGCGCGCGTCGCGGCGACGCCGGCCTCCGAAAGCGGCACGTCGAGGTTGCCGTACGCCTTCGACTCCCAGTCGGCGTGCACCTGCGCGTGGCGGACGAGCCAGACGCGGGCGCCGGATCCGAGCGAGGGCTCGGGCGGACGGGCCGGCGCGGCGTCGACGGCCGGGAACGACGGCGATGCGATCGGTCGGAGAGCCATGCGCAGAGGCTACACGGAGGCCCCGGGCCTGTCGCGGCGCTTGCGCGAGCCGGATGGCGGCCTACAGTGCTGGCCCGATGCCCAAGCTCACCTTCGTGAAAGTCGGCCAGACGTACGACGTCCCGGTCGGGACCTCGTTCCTCGAGTTCTGCCAGCAGAACGGCGCGCACCTGCACGACTTCGGCTGCACGGTCGGGAGCTGCGGCACGTGCGTGCTGACGTTCGACTCGGGCGCGCAGAACGTGAACCCGATGTCCGACGACGAGCGCGACACGCTCGAGATGACGACCGACGTGCCCGGTGCGCGTCTCGGCTGTCAGCTGAAGGTGCTCGGCGACATCGCCATCCGACCCGCCGGCCGCTGAGTCGCGCTTCGCGCCGCGCTCGGGGTTCGGCGCCGATGCGGCGCCGGCGCGCGCGCAGTATCCTGACGCGCGGAGGTCGGCCATGGTCAAGGTGGGTGTCGTGCTTTCGGGTTGCGGGGTGTTCGACGGGAGCGAGATCCACGAGTCGGTCCTGACCCTGCTCGCCCTCGACAAGCTCGGCGCGACCGCGGTGTGCCTCGCGCCCGCGATCGATCAGGCGCACGTCGTCAACCACCGCACCGGCAAGGTGACGGAGGACGTCCGCAACGTCCTCGACGAGTCGGCGCGCATCGCGCGCGGCAAGGTGACCGACATCTCGAAGGTCAAGGTGTCCGATCTCGACGCGCTGATCCTGCCGGGCGGCTTCGGCGCCGCGAAGAACCTGTGCAACTTCGCCGCGGCGGGCTCGAAGGCGCGCGTCGATCCCGGCGTCGCGCGGCTCGTGCGCGACATGCACAAGGCGAAGAAACCGATCGCGGCGCTGTGCATCGCGCCGACGGTGCTCGCCGCCGCGCTGCGCGACGAGCGCGCTCACCCCAAGATGACGATCGGCAGCGACGAGAAGACCGCGACCCTCCTCGAGGAGATGGGCGCCAAGCACGTCGTCTGTCCCGTCGACGAGTTCCGCGTCGACGAGGAGAGCCGCCTCATCACCTCGCCCGCGTACATGTACGACGCGCGCATCAGCGAGGTCGCGACCGGCATCGAGCGCACCGTGCGCGAGCTCGTTCGCCTCGCGAGCTGAGGAGAGCGCCCTTCATCAGCGAGCTGAAGCGAGCGCCATCGATCGGCGAGCTGAGGCTCAGTCCGCGCGCGTCCACGTGAGCCACGCGGGCAGGCGCTCGACGAGGAACACGTCCGCGCCCACGCTCTGGCCGGCGCGCGAGATCGCGCAGCCCAGGCAACACACGCCGAGCAAGAGCGAAAGGCTCTTCGCCGACTCGGGGCCGACGAAGTAGAAGTTCGCCATCATGAACGCCGCGGCGACTCCCGCCGGTCGCGTGAACGCGCCGAGGAAGAGCGCGAGTCCGCCGCACAGCTCGCCCCACGCGATCATGTTCGCGAAGAGCGCCGGATGCGGAAGCACCACGTGCTCGCCGAAGGCGCGGATGAACCCCGGCGAGCTCTCGAACGCCGCCCGCGTTCCGAGCACGAGCTCGGGGCTCACGCCTTCCGACAGCTTGCTCCATCCGGCGATCGCCAGGATCGCGCCGGCGGTGATGCGAATCAGGACGAGGCCGAAGCTCGGAGTCGGTGTGGGTTCGTACGCCATCGCGACGTTCTAGCGTCGCGCCGGGAGGCGTTCCACGGCGCGCGGCGAATCCCTACCATGGGCGCCCCGATGAGCTCCGTGCTGCGCATCAACCTGTGGTCGGGACCGCGCAACGTCTCCACGGCGCTCATGTACTCGTTCGCGCAGCGCTCCGACACGCGCGTCGTCGACGAGCCGCTGTACGCGCACTACTTGAAGTTCTCGGGCGCGGCGCACCCCGGGCGCGACGTCGTGCTCGCCGCGCAGTCGAGCGACGCCGACGAGGTGATCGAGAAGGTGATCCTGGGTCCCTGCGACCGGCCGGTGCTCTTCATGAAGCAGATGGCGCACCACCTGCTCGCGGTCGACCGCGCGTTCCTCGCGAAGACGCGCAACGTGCTGCTCGTCCGCGATCCCGAGGACATGCTGCCGTCGCTCGCGAAGAACATCCCGGCGCCCAGGCTCGCGGACACGGGACTGGCGTTCCAGACGACGCTCGCGCGCGATCTCCTGCGGCTGGGCCAGGACGTCCCCGTGCTCGACGCGCGCGAGCTGCAGACCGATCCGCGCGGCGTGTTGCCGGAGCTGTGCCGCCGGATCTCGATCGATTTCCAGGACGCGATGCTGTCGTGGACGCCGGGCGCGCGCCCCGAGGACGGCGTGTGGGCGGAGCACTGGTACTCCGCGGTGCACCAGTCGAGCGGCTTCGAGCCGTACCGCAAGAAGACGGAGCCGTTCCCGGCGCGGCTCAAGCCGCTGCTCGCGGAGTGCCGCCCGCACTACGAGGAGCTCGCCGAGACCGCGATCCGCGCCGGCGTCGCACAATGATCGATCCGCGCAACGCGAGCTTGTGGGTGCACGTCGGCGGCGAGCTCGTGCCGCGCGATCAGGCCAAGGTGTCGGTCTTCGACAGCTCGGTGCAAGGCGGCGACGCGGTGTGGGAGGGACTGCGCGTGTACTCGGGCCGCGTGTTCGAGCTCGACGCGCACCTCGATCGGCTCGAGGCGTCCGCGCGCGCGCTCGCGTTCGAGTCGATCCCGGCGCGCGCCGACATCAAGCGCGCGCTCTTCGAGACGCTCGAGAAGAACGGCATGAAGGACGGCGCGCACGTGCGGTTGACGCTGACGCGCGGGGTGAAGGCGACGTCCGGAATGAACCCGAAGCTGAACCGATCGGGGCCGTGCCTCATCGTGCTCGCGGAGTGGAAGGCGCCGGTCTACGGGGACGGCGGCCTGCGGCTCATCACCGCCTCGGTGCGCCGCAACTCGCCGCAGTGCCTCGACTCGAAGATCCACCACAACAACCTGCTCAACAACATCCTCGCGAAGATCGAGGCCAACGCCGCGGGCGCCGACGACGCGCTGATGCTCGACGTCGAGGGCTACGTGGCGGAGACCAACGCGACGAACGTGTTCCTCGTGAAGGGCGGCGTCCTCAAGACTCCCGCGGCCGATCATTGCCTGCCGGGGATCACACGAGCGGTCGTGCTCGACGTCGCGCGCGGCGTGCAGCTCCCCTTCGAGGAGCGCCGCTTGTCCCTCTCGGAGTTTCACTCGGCGGACGAAGTGTTCACGACCGGCACGATGGGCGAGATCGCGTGGGTACGCGAGATCGATGGACGTGTGATCGGCAGCGGGCAGAAGGGGCGCGTGACGGAGGGGGTGTGCGCGCTCTTCCGCGATCGGACGAGGAAGATGGGAACGACGCTGCCCAGCGCGGCTTCCTGACATGAAATGAGCAGCGCCCCGGGTGCGGGACGCTGCTCTAGAGTCGTCCGAAGACGAGGACAGGACGCCTTCGAGCGGCTCAGTCGTCGCCGGCGATCGTCGCGCTCGCCGACGTAGGGCGCACGCGGCTGCGAGCCTGGGACGGTATCCGCGTGCTCGCGCACCCGGTAGCGACGGAAACCCTGAATCGACGCGCCCGGTCGAGTGCGCGCGGCTAGCGCAGCCACTCCAGAAGCTCGCCGTGGAACGGCGTCGATTGCGACCAACGCGGGCCCGCGGGGCTGCCCCCGAATCGACGCGCTCCGTGGCTCGGGCCGCCGGGTGCGCCGGAAGAATCTCCCACGAAGTCCCCGGAGCCCTCGTCGAAGTGGTAGAGCGCGAGGGTCACGGGGTCCGCGCCGAACGGCGTGCGCGGCGGACGGAACGTTCCCGAGTACCGGAGAACGCTGGAAAGGCGCAGCTCGTCGAACCAGCCGCTGTACGACGGGTAGGCCGGTCCCGCGTCGTGCTTCTCCGCGCCGATCACGAGGAACGGATCGCTGCCGGTGCACGGGCCGCCGCAGAAGTTGCCCGGCACGCCGTCGTCGGGGTACGAGAGGTCGCCGTCCGGGCCGTCGGCCTCGCTCTCGAGCCGGCCGTCGACGTAGAGCTGCATCCACCCGTCGCTGCGGCGGCGTTGCGCGGCGACGTGGTGCCAGCGCGAGTCGAGCACGGAAGTCGTGCCGCAGATCGTCTCGTCACCCGTGCCGTTCCCGCTGACGCCGAACACGAACACGCCGCCGGCGATCGACAGACCGAACTTGCGATCCTGGTTGTAGCGATCGCGATCGATCACGATGTTGCCGAAGATCCAATCGATGTTCGGCCCGCACGTCACCGGCCCCGCGGTGTTCTCCGCCGCGGACGCGCGCATCCAGAACTCGATCGTGAAATCGGTCGCGCCGATGTCCGCCGGCGGCCCCGGCAGCGAGTTCGCGGGATCGTCGATCCGGATCTTGACGCGATCGATGTCCAGGACGCCGTTGCCGAAGAAGCGCAGCGACGTCGACGCGAGCGGAGGTGCCGGCACCGCCGCGAGCAAGAGCACGACGGACGAGACGAGCTCCAGTCGCATGATCGTTCATGATACATCCAGCGCCATGCCGATCGCCGGTCACGCGACACGGACGGCCCTGGACACGAGCTCGTGCGTCCTGGCGCTCGATCAAGGCGGAGGCTCGAGTCGGGCGATCGCGTTCGATCGCGCCGGTCGAGGCCTGTCCACCGTCACGCGCCGCGTCGCCGAGCAGCGCCCGGGAGAGGACCGGGTCGAGCAGGATCCCGAGGAGCTCGTGCGTTCGCTCGAGGAGGCGGCCCAAGATTGTGTGAGGCTCGCCCGCAAGCGAGGTTCCGTCGTCGCCGCGGCGGGGCTTGCGACGCAGCGCTCGAGCCTCGTGTGCTGGGATCGATCGAGCGGTGCGGCGCTCTCTCCCGTGCTCTCGTGGCAAGACCGGCGCGCCGCCCGTTGGCTCGAATCGCTCGAGCTCGATCGCGACGACGTGCGCGCGCGCACCGGGCTCGTCGTCTCTCCGCACTACGGCGCGAGCAAGATGCGCTGGTGCCTCGATCATCTGCCCGCCGTCCGCGACGCACGCGCGAGCGGACGGCTCGCGATCGGCCCGCTCGCGAGCTTCCTCGCGTTTCGGTTGTTGAAGGAGCGGCCGTTCGTCGTCGACCCGGCGAACGCGTCGCGCACGCTCCTGTGGAACGTGCGCACGTCGGACTGGGATCCCGTGCTGTGCGAGCGCTTCGGCATCCCGATCGACGTCCTCCCGCGCTGCGTGCCGACGCGGCACGCATTCGGCACGCTCGCCGGGCTGCCGCTCGAGGTGCTGACCGGCGATCAATCCGCGGCCGCGTTCGCTCTCGGCGAGCCGCGTCCCGACACCGTGTACGTCAACATCGGCACGGGTGCGTTCGTCCAGCGTCCGATCGCCGCGGACGCTCCGGCGCCGGCGCTCCCGCGGCTCCTGCACAGCGTCATCCTGCGCGAGGAGTCGCGCACGCTCTCCGTGATCGAGGGCACGATCAACGGCGCGGGCAGCGCGATCGAGCGGATGGGCGAGGAGCTCGGTGTCCACCCCGTCGCGGTATTCGACGAGATGTTCCTCTCGAACGATGCGCTCCCGCTGTTCTTGAACGGCATCTCGGGCCTCGCCGCGCCGTTCTGGTCGCCGAGCTTCCGATCGCGATTCATCGGCGAGGGCACGCCGTACGAGAAGCTCGCCGCCGTCGGCGAGAGCATCGTCTTCCTGATCCGCGCGATCCTCGACGAGATGGCGACCGAGCTCCCTCCGCCGGCTCGCGTGAACTTGAGCGGCGGCATGGTGGTTCGCGACGGGCTGTGCCAGCGCATCGCCGACGTCACGTCGCTCGCGGTCGACCGCAATCAGATGATCGAAGGGACCGCGATCGGTCTCGGGCGCGTGCTCGCGCGCCGATTCGACGCCGACTCAGCGGACCGGATCGACGTGCTCGCCCCGCGCGCGAACCCCGCGCTCCTCGAGCGTTACGCACGATGGTCGGTCGAGCTCGATCGCGCGCTGCGCGAAGACGCGCGTTGACAGATCCGCGGTCTGCGAGTCCGATGGTCGGCTCCCGCCCATGTGGAAGGTCGTCCTCTACGTCGTGCTCGGGCTCGTCGCGCTCGCCGGCGGCGCCATGGTCTGGATGATCGGGCCGAGCAACGTGATCGGCATGCTGCTCTACGACCAGCGCCGCGAGGGCACGCTCAAAGTCGGCGATCCCGCGCCCGACGTCACGCTGGTCGCGCTCGACGGCGCGAGCGAGGTCAAGCTCGCCGAGCGATTCGGCAAGCAACCGCTCGTCTTGATCTTCGGCAGCTTCACGTGACCGCCCTTCCGGCGCTCGGTCGAGCGCATGCACGAGCTCCACGCGAAGTACAAGGATCGCGCTGCGTTCGTCACGATCTACGTGAAGGAGGCGCACCCCGAGGACGAGTGGCAGATGGACTCGAACGAGGAGCAAGGCATCTGCTACCCGCAGCCGACGACGCTCGCCGAGCGCGTCGCGATCGCGAACGACTTCACGAAGCACGCGAAGTACGAGATCCCGCTCTACGTCGACGGCATCGAGAACCAGGCCGACGATCTCTACGCGGCGTGGCCCGAGCGCCTCTACGTGATCGACGAATCGGGGCGCATCGCCTACAAGGGCGGTATGGGCCCCTTCGAGTACAAGCCGGACGAGGTCGAGGCGTGGCTCGCGGCGCGCTTCGGCGACGGCTGAGCGTCGTCCTCGCGCTCCAAGAGAAGCGTCGCCGTGTCGGCGATCGGCGCGCTCGGCGGCAGCGTGCCCTGCAAGAGCCGCAGCACCTTTTGCGCGGTCGCGCGGTATCCGGTCAGCTTGCCGCCGTAGATCGCGACCATGTGCGGGTGCTCGTCGTCGTCGCACACGAGCTCGGTGTCGCGCGGGCGATCGAACGCGCGGCCGGGCGCGCGCTGGAGCACGCGCAATCCCGCCCACGCGCCGACGACGTCGCTCGAGCGCCGCGGGAAGTAGCGCGCGATCGTCTCGCGTAGATAGCTCACCTCGGAATCGAGCGGCACGACGTCGCGCGGGTCGCCCGGGTAGGGCGTCTCGGTCGTCCCGACGAGCGTCCGTCCGCGCCAGGGCATGATGAAGACCGCGCGTCCGTCGCGCGGCGCTTCCGCGTAGTAGATGCCGCGGTCGATCCGGCCCTCGAGCTCGATGTGCGCGCCCGCGACGAGCTCGACGTCGAATCCGCGCGGCCGCGGCTCGATCCGCGCGCGAACGCGCTCGATCCACGGGCCGGCGGCGTTGACGATCGTCGTGGCGCGGCACGCGTGCGTCCGGCCCTCGTGGGAGTAGCGCACGTCGTATCCCGCGATCGAGCCGTCCGAGCGATCGGATCGTCGCGTCGCGTCGAGGAACGCCGCCGGTAGGAGGGCCTGCGCTCCGAGCGCGGCGCTCGATCGCACGACCGCGCGCACCAGCGCGGCGTCGTCCGTCTGCCCGTCGTAGTAGCGGTACACCGCCTGGAGCTCGCCTGTCGCGAGGCCGTCGAGCGACTCCCACTCGCTGCGCGGCACGAGCGAGAAGCGCGCGTCGCGGGCGAGGTTGCCGAGCAGAGCGTACAGCGAGAGGCCGGCGCGGATCTGCCAGGGACGCCGGCGCGTGCTCGCGTAGATCGGGATGAAGAACGGGACGAGCTTCACGAGATCCGGCGCGATCTCGAGCAGGACGGCGCGCTCCGCGAGCGACTCGCGCACGAGGGAGAGCTGGCCGCTCTCGAGGTAGCGCAGCCCGCCGTGGATCAGCTTGCTCGAGCGGCTCGACGTCCCGGACGCGAGCTCGCGCTCCTCGAGGAGCAGCGCGCGGTACCCCGCCGCCGCGACGGCCTGCAGCACGCCGGCACCGTGGATCCCGCCGCCCACCACGAGCACGTCGACGGAGTCGGGGATCACGCGGGGTTCGCTTCGAGCCTCCGGAACGCCGCCAGCATCCCGAGGATGTCGAACGTCTCCACCATGTCGACGCCGCGCTCGGCGAGCGCGAGCGCGATCTTGGGATCGGCGACCTCGTAGATCACGGTGCGGCGGGAGCTTTCACGCAAGGATCCGGTCGCCGGGAGACCGTCGAGGTCGCAGAACAGGAACTCGGGTGCGATCTCGGCCATCTCCGGTGCGTGCCGCTCGTCCCAGCGGTCGAACACGGCCCCCAGCGGGAGCGCGTACGTGCGTCGCGCGTGCACGAGCGCGGGCAAGGAGAACGAGATCAGCGTGCACTGCGCCCGGATCGGCTCGATCGTCCGATTCACGATCTCGAGGACGGCGTCGATGCCGAAGACCTCGAGCGACGCGCGCTTGATCTCGACGAACGCGGAGACGCGCGCGTGCTTGCGCAGGAGCTCGACGATCCCGTCGAGGCGCGCGATGCGCGCGTCGCGAAACTTCGTCCCGAACCGGCCGGGCTGTCCGGCGGACAGCGTCTCGAGCTCCTTGGCCGTGCGCTCGTGCACCGCCCCGGCGACACCGCACATGCGCTCGAGCGTCCGGTCGTGGAACAGGACGGGCACGCGATCGCGGGTGAGCTGGACGTCGAACTCCACGAAGCGCGCGCCCGAGTCGACCGCCGCCGCGATCGCGGATTGCGTGTTCTCGGGGAGCTCCGCGGCGTATCCGCGGTGGGCGCAGAGCAGGGGCGCGGGCATGTCCCCGGATTAGGCCCTGGCCGTGTGCTCGATGCAACGGGCACGCTCGTGTACACCTTCGGCGCGAACGATGCCGCGACGCGATCCCTTCGAGCTGCGCCACAACCTGCGCGCGATCTGGGTCGACGGGATCGGGTTCAGCGTGATGGTCGGGATGGGGGAGACGTACATCCCCGCGTTCGCGCTCGCTCTCGGGCTGCCGGACGTCGCGTCGGGCCTCGTCGCGACGCTGCCGATGCTGTGCGGCTCGTTCGTGCAGCTCGTCGCCGCCGCGTGGATCCGTCGCGTCGGGTCGCTCAAGCGTTGGGCGGTCGCCGGCGCGGCGCTGCAAGCGGCGGCCTTCCTCCCGCTGGTCGTCGCCGCGCTCGTCGGCTCGATGCCCGCGCCGCTCCTCTACTTCTGCGCCGCGTGGTACTGGGCCGCGGGCCTCGCGACCGGTCCGGCGTGGAACGCGTGGGTCGACACGCTGATCCCGCCGCGCCTCAGGATCCGCTACTTCGCGCGCCGCTGGCGCGCGCTGCACGTGTCGGTCCTCGCGGGCGTGTTCGCGGCGGGGTTCCTCCTCGACGTGCTCGCGCGATCGCCTCGCCCGCTGTACGGCTTCGCGTTGATCTTCTCGTTCGCCGGCCTCGCGCGCGCGCTGTCGACGTTCGCGCAAGCCCGGCAGACCGAGCCGGTTCCGATCCCGCACGGAATGACGCGCGTCGGGTGGCGCGAGCTCGCGCGCCGGTTCCGTCACGGGAACGACGGCCGGCTGATCGCGTACATGATGGCGCTGCAGTTCAGCGTTCAGACCGCGAGCCCGTTCTTCACGGCTTACATGCTCGGGCCGCTGAACCTGTCGTACGCGACGTACATGGTGCTCGTCGCCGCGGCGGCGCTCGGCAAGTTCGCGAGCCTGCCGCTGCACGGATGGATCGCGAAGCGCTACGGCGTGCGCGTCCTGCTGTGGGTGGCGGGGCTCGGCATCGTGCCGTCGTCGATGCTGCTCGTGCTCTCCGACGACCTGCCGTTCCTCTTCTTCGCGCAGCTCTACTCGGGCGCCGCGTGGGCGGCGTACGAGCTCTCGACGTTCCTGTCCTTCTTCGACACGATCCCGGCCAGCGAGCGCGTGAGCGTCCTCACGCGCTTCAACGTGACGAACTCCTCCGCGATCTTCGCCGGATCGCTGTGCGGAGGCCTCGTGCTCGGCTCGCTCGGCAGCGACGCGGACGCCTTCGTCGCGCTGTTCGCGATCTCGTGCGCGCTGCGGCTGGCGACGATCCTCCTGCTCCGTCGGATCGAGCCCCTGCCGTTCCGCGGCGTCGCGCTGTCGACCGACACGGTCGCGATCCGGCCCGGATCGGGCTCGTTCGAGCAGCCGATCGCGTCCGCGACGAGCGACGCCGGCGCCCAGGTCAAGTCGACACCCTCCGGCAGTCGAAAAAGCACCGGCTCCGAATCCTGAGGGGGTCTTCGTGAAGAGCTTCATCCTGGTAGTGACGTTGATCTTCGGCTGCGCGTTCGCGGTCGTGTGGTTCATGACCGACGCGCCGGGGACGAACCCGACGTCGCCCGCCGCGCTGACCGAGCTGGACCGGGACGTGTCGTCGCGGCTGCGCAAGCACGTCGAGACGATCTCGCGCGACTTCGGGACGCGCGGCGCGCACCAGAACGGCGCGCTGGCGCAGGTCGCCGACTACATCGAGAACGAGCTCCAGCGCGCCGGGCTCACCGTGATGAGGCACACGTACGAGGCCAAGAACGGCATGTTCACGAACCTCGAGGTGCAGATCTCGGGGACGCGCAACCAGCAGGAGATCGTGGTGGTCGGCGCGCACATGGACTCGCAGCGCCGGTCCCCCGGCGCGGACGCGAACGCGTCGGGATGCGCGGTGCTCGTCGAGGTCGCGCGCACGCTCGCGACCGCCGCCTGCGGCCGCACGGTCCGCGTCGTGTTCTTCAGCGGCGGCGAGCCGCCGGTCGCGGGCACGCCCGACATGGGCAGCCGCCACTACGCGAAGCGCTGCAAGTCGAAGAACGAGAACGTGGTCGCGATGCTCTCGTTCGACGGCCTCGGACACTTCAACGGCGCGGACGGGACGCAGTCGGCGCCGTTCCCGTTCTCGTTCGCCTATCCGGATCAGGGCGACTTCGTCGCGTTCGTGTCCGACTTCGGCGGCCGCGGCCTGATGCACGAGTGCGTGCAGGTCTTCCGCACGAGCGCACAGTTCCCGGCGGAAGGCGGAACGTTTCCGAGCTGGTTCCCGGGCATGTCGGCCACCGACAGCGCGTCGTTCTCGAGCGAGGGCTATCCGGCCGTGCTCGTGACGGACACGGGAACGCTGCGCAACGACATGCACGGCGGGCCGTCGGACACGTACGACCGCCTCGACTACGACCGCATGGCGCGCGCGACGTTCGGGCTCTCCCGCGTCGTGACGACGCTGGCGAACGCGACGGGCCGGATCAACTAGCGGACGGCTACGCCAAGTTCGCGATCGCGAACTCCCAGTTGAGGAGCTTCTCGATCACCGCCTTCACGTACTCGTTCCGCCGATTCTGATAATCGAGGTAGTACGCGTGCTCCCACACGTCGATCGTGAGGAGGATCTTCGTCCCGCGTCCCGTCGGTGAATCCGCGTTGGGCGTCTTCACGACGCGCAGCTTCTGATCCTGCTGCACGAGCCAGGCCCAGCCGCTGCCGAACTGCTCGAGCGCGGCGTCCGAGAGCTGCTTCTTGAACGCGTCGAAGCTCTCGAAGTCGGCGTTGATCTTGTCCATCAGGCGCGCGGGCGGTTCGCCTCCGCCCTGCGGCGAGAGGCAGCTCCAGAAGAACGTGTGGTTCCACACCTGCGCGGCGTTGTTGTAGATCGGGCGCTCGGCTTCGTCGCTCATCGTCGCCGCGATGACCTGCTCAAGCGTCATGTTCGCGTAGCGCTTCCCCTGCACCTGCTTGTTGAGCCTGTCGACGTAGCCCTTGTGGTGCCTTCCGTAGTGGAAGCCGATCGTGTCGGCCGAGATGTGCGGCGCGAGCGCATCCTGCTTCCACGGCAGCGGCGGGAGCTCGAACGGTCCGCTCGGAGCGTCCGCGGGCGTCGCGCCCTTGTCTTGCGGGGCTCGCGCGGGCGGCGGCGCGGACTGTCCGCCGCGCTGCGCGCTCATCAAGAACGACGGCGCGGCCATGCTCACGGCCAGGAATCCACGGCGCGAGTAATCGGACGATGCGCTCTGATCTGACATGGCGAACTCTTTCTGGGTGAAGGCTATGCTGAACCGCCGAGAGTATCGGGCATGCGCGTCGGGATCTCCACCGCGCGGCGCGCGGCGGCGCTCGTCTCCCTGTTTTCCTCCGTGAACTCACCGTTGTTCCCCAGCTCGGACGAGCCCGCGCCCTCCGGTAACGGGGGTGTTCCGGCGCTCTTCGTCGAGCACCTGTCGAAGGACTACGAAGGCGCGCGCGCGGTCGTCGACCTCTCGTTCTCCGTCGCGCCGGGAGAGATCCTCGGCCTCGTCGGTCCCAACGGCGCGGGCAAGACGACCACGCTGCGCTCGATCGCCGGGGTCCTGCCGGTGCAGCACGGGCGCGTCCTCGTGCGCGGCATCGACATGAACGAGGCCGAGGTCCGCGCCAAGCGCGAGCTGGCGTGGATCCCGGACGATCCGCAGCCGTTCGACAGCTTGACGGTGATCGAGCACCTGCGGTTCACGGCCGCGCTCTACGGCGTCGGTGAATGGCGCGAGCGCGCGGAGGAGCTCCTGCGGCGCTTCGAGCTCGTCGAGAAGCGCACGGCGCTGGGCGGCGAGCTCTCGCGCGGCATGCGGCAGAAGCTCGCGTTCTGCAGCGCCTGGCTGCACCGTCCGGGCGTCGTGCTGATGGACGAGCCTCTCTCCGGCCTCGATCCGCGCGGCATCCGCTCGGCGAAGGAAGCGATCCGTGAATTGGCGCGCGAAGGCACGGCCGTGATCCTCTCGTCGCACCTGCTCGAGCTGATCGAGGAGCTCGCGCACCGTCTCCTGATCCTCGACCGCGGACACAAAGTGTTCGGCGGAACGCTCGCGGAAGCGCGCGCGAGCCTGAGGGCGAGCGAGGGCAGCAGCCTCGAGGAGATCTTCCTCGCCGTCACGGCCGGCTCGTCCCAGCCGCCGGCGGGATCGACGTTCGAGTAGCGATGCTCGGCCATCCCGCGCTGCACCTCCTGATCCGGCTGAAGATCCGCGCCGGCATCCGCCAGCAGGTGCGGCGGCTGCGCCGGCCCGCGGGCTGGATCTTCATGCTCCTCGGGCTCGGGCTGATGTCCATTTGGGCCGGCGGTCTCCTGTTCGGCAATCGGTTCTCGCACCCCGAGCCGGCGAGCTTCGAGATCGCGTACTTCTGGACGCACGCGGGCCTCTTGCTGCTCGTCGTGATGACGATCGTCGGCTCGTTCAGCCACCGGGGACTGTACTTGCCCAAGGAGGAGATCGAGCGCTGCTTCTCGTCACCGATCGCACGCAGCGATCTCGTCCGCTACCGCCTCGTCGTCAATCTGCTGCGCTCGCTCTTCGCGGGCGTCCTGTTCGGCGCGATGACGGCGCGGCGCATGCCGGTCGCGACGTACGCCTTCGTGGGGGTGATGGTCGCGATGCTGACGCTGCCGATCCTGGGACAAGCCGCGGCGCTGTTCCTCGGCGACGCGGAGAATCGGATCGCGAAGCTCACGTCGCGATTGCCGATGCGCGCGCTGTCGATGCTGCTCGCGTTCGTGCTCGTCGCCGCGATCGCGTTCCTCGTCACCAGCGGCGACACGGGGAGCGGCGAGGCGCTCCGCGCGTGGCTCCCCTCGGGCCTTTCGATCGACGCGATCATGGAGCTGCCGCTCGTGCAGGCGCTGTTCCTGCCGCTGCGGCCGTGGGGCGCGTTGATCACCGCGAGCGACGCAGTGACGTTCTTCTCGTGGCTCCTCGTGTGCGGCGTCCTCTGGTACGCCGGTTTCGAGCTCACGGCGCGCATCCCGGTCGACTTCCGCGAGCTCTCGCTGGCGACTTCGGCCGACGTCGCGAAGAAGCTGAACCGCGCGCGCCGCGGCGCGCTCGGCGCGAGCGGCGCCTCGGCGTCGAAGCGCACGCTCGGCTGGAACCTCCCGTGGGTGTTCGGACGCGGCGGGTTCGGCGCGATCGCGTGGCTCAAGCTGGCGTCGATCGTGCGCAAGGCGCGCGGCACGCTGATCGTCTCGGCGTCGGTCGTCGCGCTGGTCACGTTGATGATGACGGCGGCGTTCGACGGACCGAGCGCGGCGACGACGGTCGTCGGCGCGGCGATGCTCGCGATCATCGGCACGTTCTACCTGTGCGCCGGATTGCGCTTCGACTTCCGCACCGATCTCGAGCTGATGGAGCAGATCAAGGCTTGGCCGGTGCGGCCGACGCTCGTGTTCCTCGCGACGCTCTTGCCGGAGGTGGTGCTCGTCTCCATCGCGCTGTACGCCGGCATCTTCGTCCGCGCGGCGATCACGTCCGCGTTCCATCCCGGGGTCTACGCGGTGCTCGCGTTCCAGCCGCTCGTCACGCTGGCGTGGGTCGCGCTCGACAACGCGGTGTTCCTGTTCTCGCCGGTGCGTTATTCGCCCGGACAGGAAGGCGCTCTGCAGCACATGGGGCGGTCGGTCGTGCTGATGCTGCTGCGCATCGTGCTGCTGGCGGTCGCGGCCGTCGTCGCCGGCGTGCCGGGATTCCTCGTGTATTGGCCGCTGGATCCCTCGTTCGACGGCGACGCGACGGCGCTCGTCGCCGGGCTCATCGTGTGCTGGTTCGGACTTCTGGGCGTGAACGCGCTGCTCGTGCTGCTCGGGGGGCACATGCTGCGGCGCTTCGACGTCGCCCGCGACAGGGGCTAGGAGCCTTCGAGCGCGGCGGCGAGGTGCGGCGCGAGCCGCGCGCGCGTCGCGGCGTTCACGTAGCCGACGAAGCTGATCGGCGTCGTGACGTCGATGGGGAAGTCGAGCTCGCCGCCGGCCGCGTCGGTGATCACGCAGCCTGCGGCGCGCGCGCACACGATGGCTCCGGCGACGTCGTACGGCTTCGTGGTCAGCGTGGGACGGCCGCGCCGGTCGGCGAGGTGCGCGCGCAAGTCGGCGATCATCCGGTACGTGCCGAGCGCGAGCAGCGCGAGGTGACCGCCGTTCGAGATGTACTGGTCGTCGTAGCAGTTGCGCACGTCGGACGACTCGTGACGCGCGAGGCGCTCGAAGAAGCGCGCCTCGACCGCGGCGATCGCCGGTCGCATGTCGGCCATGTACTTGAAGAACGGGAAGTAGCCGTGATCGACGCGCGCGTCGCCGTCGGTCGCCAGCGCGCGTCGCGGCGCGCTGGCGGCACGCTCGAGGCTCTCCTCGTAGAGCCAGCACGGCTCGCCGCGCGCGGCGGCGAGCATCCGTCCGCGCGCCGCGCGCGAATCCGGGATCTCGCACAGGATGCCGGCTTCGACGTCGGACATC
>CAZQHA010000006.1:0-23420 GCA_964592795.1 uncultured Planctomycetaceae bacterium
TGAAGGAAGCGCGTCTGCGCCTCCACGCCGGGGGGAAGCTGCGGCACGTGGTAGGTGCGCTTCAGCTCTCCCGACGCCGGAATGACGCCCCACTTGATCTCGCGCATCGGCGCGCCGTCGGGCGCGAAAGGCGCGAGGAGCACGCCGCGCCACGAAGCCACGGCCTCGAACGTCGTCGTGAGACGATCGTTCACGTACACGTGGGCACCGGGTGGCCCGGTGAACGTCACGGTGACGAAATCACCTTCGCGCGCGATCGCCGGCATCGAGAATCCAAGGCTCTGCGCCGAGAACTGGAACGGGGGGAGTCCGGAGTACTGCGGTCCCGCGTTGGCGGGATTGCACTCAGGCGACCCGGGACCGTTGAGCGACTCACCGGCGGCGCCGCCGCCGATCATCAAGTCGAGCACCCATCCGATCGGATCAGGGTCGGCCGCGTCGACGATGTGAAGGCCCGAGCTGCCGTTGCCTGGACATCCCGTCTCGGGACAGAGAGTGTCACCGCCGGATCCGCCGTGAACGTTCGAGCGCGCTACGAACAAGAACGTGGACGGGACGGGGACGGGGGCGCCCCCGCCGCGCAAATAGATACCGGGTGACCCACCGCCGCTGATCGCGCCGCCGTCTCCGCCGCTCCCGCCTTGGATGACGCACTCGTAGACCGCCGCGGACGCCCACTGGATCGCAAGGCCCACAGCTCCACCACCGGAACTACCGCCGACACAGTCGGGATCAGACACGCCATCGCCGCCCTTGAGCGTGCAACCCACGAACGCGATGTCGTGCTGGCTTTGGTCGGACCCCGCTCCGAAGCCGGGTAAGCCGCCCAGCTTCGTCGTCGTTCCATTCGCGCCGATCAACACGCAGTCGACGACGCGGAGGCGGCCAGTGTGAATGAACAGGGCGCGGCCGGGACTGCCGTGCACTTCGAGTCGAGCCAGCGTCGCAGCTACTGGGGACAGTGTGTGGACGCCTATTTCGCCTGTGATGCTCGGGAGCGCTCCCGCGTCACCGATCACCGTCAGGGGCTTGTTCAGCATGACGCTGCCGTGATAGTCGCCGGGCTTCACGAGGATCGTGTCGCCGGCAAACGCCGCGTCGATCGCGGGTTGGATCTGCGTGAACGATCCGCCGCCCGCGGCATCGACGACGATGACGCCGGCGAGCGCTGTGCTGCTCGAAACGAGCACCGCACAGCATGCGAACGCCAATTGCCTGAGGCTCATGTCGAACTCCCTGTCGAGAACGGAGGAGAAAGTCGGCAGCGCGAGTGTGGCTGATTGTGGGTGGAGGAAAGCAATGTACGAGCGTGATCAGAACGCCGAATCGAGGATCGTGAGCGGGCGGAACGTGCCGAGCGTGATGCCGTTCGCGCCGATGCGATACGCTTGAAGGAAGCGCGTCTGCGCCTCCACGCCGGGGGGAAGCTGCGGCACGTGGTAGGTGCGCTTCAGCTCTCCCGACGCCGGAATGACGCCCCACTTGATCTCGCGCGTCGGCGCGCCGTCGGGCGCGAACGGCGCGAGCAATACACCGCGCCACGAAGCCACGGCTTCGAACGTCGTCGTGAGACGATCGTTCACGTGCACACGCGCGCCCGGAGGCCCCGTGAACGTCACCGTGACGAACTCGCCCTCGCGCGCGATCGCCGGCATCGAGAAGCCCAGGCTCGGAACCGAGAACGAGAACGGCGGAATGCCCGAGAACGGCGGTCCCGCGCTGACGGGATCGCACTTGAACGACCCGGGACCGTTGATCGACTGTCCGGCCGCTCCGCCGCCGATCATCAGATCGAACACCCAGCCGATCGGGTCGGGATCGAGTCCGAACGCGCTCACCGTGTGGTAGCCGGGGCCGCCGTGATGCGGGCAACCGAAGTCGGGACACACGGTGTCGCCGCCGTCACCGCCGTGAATGTTCGAGCGCGCGACGAACAAGAAGGATGGATCGTAGCCGTACGACCAGTGATACACGCCGACTCCGCCGACTCCGCTCAGACCGCCGCCGTCGCCGCCATCACCACCCTGCGAGATGCACTCGTACACGGCGGCGGAACCGATCGGAAGCCACAAGCCCATCGCGCCGGCTGTGGCGTCGTTGCTCGAGCAGTCCAGATCCGATACGCCATCGCCGCCTGTCATCGTGCATCCGACGATCGCTACGTTGCTCGAGCTGTCGAGGACGACACCCGGACCGGGGGACAGGGCCGGACCCGTCGAACCTGCTGCCCCCGTGAACTCGCAGTCGGCGATGCGCACCGGTCCCAAGCAGCCGATGACCGAGATGCCGCGCCGATCCCAATTCGCCGTTCCGCTGCCGTGCGTCTTGATCCGCGCGAGCGTGATGATGTCTTGCTCGCTCGAGCCGTGGATGAGCACGCTGCCCGCCACGTCGACGTCACCACCGACTTCGCCGATCACCGTGAGGGACTTGAGGCTGATGGTGAAGCCGGAGTAGACGCCCGGCTTGACGAGGATCGTGTCACCGTCGGCCGCCGCGTGGACCGCGGGTTGGATCTGCGTGAAGTCACCACCGCCCGCGGCGTTGACGACGATGACGCCAGCGAGCGCTTCGTTGCTCGTGACGAGCGACGCGCTGAGCGCAACTGCGGACAGCCAAGGCTTCATGTCGAACTCCTGGGAGAGAGAGTCGGTGTGTGTGTAAGTGCCGCTCGAGAGAAGTGCGCGAGCGTGATCAGAACGCCGAATCGAGGATCGTGAGCGTGCGGAACGTGCCGAGCGTGATGCCGTTCGCGCCGATGCGATACGCCTGAAGGAAGCGCGTCTGCGCCTCCACGCCGGGGGGAAGCTGCGGCACGTGGTAGGTGCGCTTCAGCTCTCCCGACGCCGGAATGACGCCCCACTTGATCTCGCGCGTCGGCGCGCCGTCGGGCGCGAACGGCGCGAGCAATACACCGCGCCACGAAGCCACGGCTTCGAACGTCGTCGTGAGACGATCGTTCACGTACACGCGCGCTCCCGGCGGCCCCGTGAACGTCGCCGTGACGAAGTCACCTTCGCGCGCGATCGCCGGGATCGAGAATCCAATGCTGGCAACCGAGAACTCGAACGGAAGGACTCCCGAGTACTGTGGACCTGGATTGGCTGGATTGCATTCGGACGAACCCGGGCCGTTGACCGCTTGCCCAGGGGCGCCGCCGCCGACCATCAAGTCGAACACCCATCCGATCGGTTCGGGCTGGGGAGGATTTCCCAAGAACGTGCTGGTGGCGTGAAAGCCCGACGCGCCATTGCCTGGACATCCGGAGCCGGCACATTCGGTGTCCCCACCGACCCCGCCGTGAAGATTCGATCGCGCTGCGAACAAGAACGAAGGCGTGTCATCGTAGCTGAACGAGAAAATCGCGGGTCCGCCTCCACCGCCCGACACGCCGCCCGTCCCGCCGCGTCCGCCTTCGACGACGCACTCGTACAGAGCCACGCGACCGTTCGCGGCCAGGCCGAACGCGCCGCCGCTCCAGCCGTTGCCGGCGCAGCCGAGAACGGACACGCCGTTGCCGCCCCGTATCGTGCAACCGACGAACGCGACATTGTCCGAGACGGCCCCCACACCCGAGCCGACGGCCGCACCTGAGGCGGGCAGGTTGCCCGGATTCATCGTTCCGTTCGAGCCGATGAATTCGCATTCGACGACGCGAACGGAGCCCGACAGCAGTGCCACGACGAGACCTGGGCCGGCGTCGTTCTGCACCTTCAGTCGCGCCAGCGTCGCGACTTCTCCCGAGGACAAGAGGCCGACCTCGCAGTCGCCGGTGACGATCGGGAGCGCGCCTTCGTCACCGATCACAGTCACAGGCCTGTCCACATAGAGCGTCCCCGAATAGTTGCCGGGCTTCACGAGGATCGTGTCGTTGTCGAGCGCAGCGTTGATCGCGGGTTGGATCTGCGTGAAGTCACCACCGCCCGCGGCGTCGACGACGATGACGCCAGCGAGCGCCTGGTTGCTCGTGACGAGCGACGCACTGAACACAAGGGAAAGCTGCCAGAGATTCATGTCGAACTCCTCGAGGATGTGGATTCACGAGGGATCGTGATCAGTACGCCCAGTCGTCGAATGTTCGCCGCGCGAGACCGACGGCAGCCTGCCGAGCCGCTGCCTCCGCGATTCTACTCCTGCGAACGCGGGTCGAGGCCCCTTGGAGTCGTTCGGTGCCCGAATCGCATCCGGGTCACAATTCCCGCAGAAACTTCAGGTCCGGGACGAACGAGGACGCGCCCCGGTTCGGACTGCAACGGCACTGCGGCAGGGCAGGTCGTCGGGGCCGCGAACCGCTCAGTTCCGCAGCTTTTCGAGGCTCTCGCGCGCGTTTTCGCTGGAGGGGTCCAGGGCGAGCGCGCGCTCGTAGCTCGCGATCGCTCGCGCCTTGTCCCCCGAGAGCGCGTACGCCTCGCCCAGGCTGTCGTGCGCGTTCGCGGAATCTGGGTAGGCCTCGACGATCCACTGGAACACGGCGATGGCGTCGGCGAAGCGCTCCGCGCCGAGGAGGTCGTACCCGGCCGAGTTGAGCGCCGTCTCGCGGAACAATCGAGCGTTGGCTCGCTTCGCGCGCTCCTCGCGCAGCCACGCGGCGGCGCTCTCGACGCCCGCTTCGCGGAGCCGCCGCAAGAGCTCGGCTTCGTCGCGATGGATTCGCTCGAGCGCATCGAGCTTCTTCTGGAGCTCCGACTCGGGCCACCACTCCCCGCGCAACATCACGCCGGCGCGCCGCTTCACGTTCGTGACGTCGTCGAGCGGATTCGCTTGCTGGAGCAGCAGGTCCGCGCGCGCACCTTCGACGACGTCTCCGACCTCGCGCTCGCGACCCAGGAACCGCGCCGGGTTCGTCGTCGCGGTGCGCAGCGCGTCGTACGCGGAGAGTCCGCACTCGACCAAGTTCACGAGCTCTTGGTGCAGCGCGTGCCCCGGCAGCACGTACGGCACGCCGAACGCGATCCCCGCATCGGTGCCGGCGAGGAGCGGCACTTTCGCGCGGTGGAGCTCGCGCACGAGCACCTTCTGGAACTCGAGCTGATCGCGCAGGCGCTGCGCCGCCTCCGGCTCGAAGTCGCGCAGGTAACGGTTCTGCTTCGTCAGCCAGCGAGCGCGCGTGCCCGGATCGACGATGCGCATCTCGGGACGGCCGTCGAGAGCTCGAGCGTCGGCGACTTGGCGCGCGATCGTGTCGAACGCGACGAGCGTCGGCGTGACCCACGCGCCGGCTTCGCGCGTCAATCGCACGGCATCCGGGATTCGTTCCGGTCCGGCGTTCCTGAAGAACGTGTAGAGGTACTCCTCGGCGTGGTCGATCGAGCTTTGACCCGCGGACAGGGCTCCTTCGAGTCCGACCGCGCGCGGCAGGTGGCCGACGACCGGCAGCTTCAGGCGCTTCGCCGCGACGAGGATTCCGGAGTACGCGTCGGCCGAGAGACTGCTGTACACCTTGACCATGTCGTAGCCGGCCGCATGGCTCTCCGCGACGACGCGCTCCGCGTCCGCGCGCGTCGTCACGACCGCGCGGTTCGAGCCCTCCGGCGGAACGCCGTCCATCGTCGGGCCGGTGGTCAGGAGAGTCGGACCGAAGAGGCGTCCGTCCGCGATCACGCGCCGCCATTCCAAGTGGAACGGCTCGCCGCTCATGTTGCGCACGGTCGTCACGCCGGCGGCGACGTAGAGCGCGAGCTCGTCCGGGTCGAGCACATGGACGTGGCTGTCGCTGAGCCCCGGCATGAGGAAGAGCTCGCCGCTACCGTCGACGATCCGCGCGCCCGCGGGGACGCTCGCTTCGTTCGACGGACGCACTGCGGCGATGCGCTCGCCGTGGATCACGACGGTGTGATCGCGCAGCACGCGCGGCGTGTCCATCGGCACGACGTTCACGTGCACGAACGCCACGACGCTCGGCTCTCGAACTTGCTCGCTCCCAGCGGGTGAGAACGTGCCGAGGACGAGCGCCACCGCGTACGCGGCCAAATCCAAGAAGCTCGAGTGCATGATCGCCCCTCCCCTGTCATCGTCGGGCATCATGAAATGCCGCGACGGAGCGATCTTGCCCCGGCAACGGGTATCGAATCGTCACCGCGATGTTGGGCGAATTCTGGGCATGGATGCCGGGTAGCCTGGCGCGCGGCCTCGTCGGGCAGCGAGAGTTGGACCCTCCGGTTATCCTCCAGACCGTCCAAACCCGACGTCCGGAGCCATGTCTCCCTCGCAGACCCTCGGCACTCCGAGCCAAACCTCTCGGCGCGCGGCGGCATCCGCGGACGCGCAACGGGCCGAAGGCGTTTCGAGCGCCGGCACGTGGTCGCGCACCGCGGCGAATTGGGCGGCGTGGACGGCGGTGCTCGTCGGTTTCGCGCTGCGCCTCGGCGGCCGCGACGTCCACTCCCTTTGGTTCGACGAAGGAGACACGCTCGCGATCGCGTTCTCGCACGACCCCTGCGCCGTGCTGCGCGACTCGCACTACCCGCCGCTGAGCTTCCTGGCGTTCCGACATTGGGCTCGCGTTTTCGGCGACGACACGTCGACGCTGCGCTTGCTGCCCGCGCTCAGCTCGTGCCTCGCGCTCGTCTTCTTCGCTTGGCTCGCTCGGCGCTGGCAGTCTCCATCCACGGCGGCGGTGAGCATCGCGCTCTACGCCGTGTCCGCTTTCCACGTCTGGCACGGCCAGGAACTGCGCGGGTACGCGTTCTTGGAGCTCGGCGGCCTGCTCGGATTGTGCGGGACCGAGTGGGCGATGGGACGACACAGGTGGCTGGGGATGCTCACCGTCGCCGCGGGACAGGCGCTCGCGCTCGGAACCCACTACATGGGAGTGCTTCTCGCTCCCGCGATCGCCGGCATGGCTCTCGTCGCATGGCGCCGGCGCGGCGTCGGGCTCGGGAGCGCGTGCGCACCGGTCGCAGCCGCCATCGCAGGCTGCGCGGTCTGGTTGCCCTGGATCGTCACGGTCGTGCCGCTGCAGCTCCACGCGCCCGGCGGATACGTCGCGCACATGTCCGCACGCGACTTCGTCGAGCTGCCCATGCGACTCGTGCTCGTCGAGTTGTCCGCGATCCCGAGCGAGTGGCATTGGGCGCTCGCGGCGCTGGTCGCACTCCTGCTCGCGGCGTTCTACGCGGCGGCCGTGGCCGCGCTCCTGCGCCGCGAGCCACTGCCCATGACCGCGTTGGTCGTGTTCGTCGCACCCGTGGCGAGCGCGGTCGCGATGACGCTCGTGGCTCCGCCGAGCTTCCTGCCGAAGTACGTGATCGTCGCGGCGCCCGGCGCGACGTTGTTGATCGGCGCGGGCCTGCGCGCGTCGCGCTCCGGCTTCGCGCGCGGCGTGATCTGTGCGTTCGCCTTGCTCGGGTGTGCGTCGATCACGCTGGCCCAGAAACAGCACAACTTGAGGGAAGACTACCGCTCCGCGTGCGCCGAGCTCGTCGACTCGTGGCGCCCTGGAGATCGTTGGACGATCGTCAGCGGCACGAATCCGACGATGGAGGCGGGAGCCGTCCAGCATTACCTGCGTGGGCGCGAAGACGTCCTGACCGCGCAGACGTCCGTCGACGACTTCCTGTCCACGGTCGGACGCGGCCAGGACGACGCGATGCGACTACACGTCATCTACCGCTACGCACCGTACGCCGAGCAGCAATTCGAGAGCATCGAATCGTCGATGACGCCGGTCTCGCGCGGCAAACGCCGGTTCCGGATCGAGCACAGCGTCTGGGCTCGGCGCTGAGCGGGACGCCCTCGCAGGCCCGCGGGCCCGGAATCGCCCGCTTCGCATCCTGTCGGGTTATTTTCGCGGTCCGCGGCATTCCTCCTGCGCCCATGGACCATTCGCAGCCCCTCGACAGCCAGAGCCTGTTCGCCCACACCGCGTGGGTGCACCGACTCGCGCACGGCCTCGTCGCGGACCCGAACTTGGCCGACGACTTGGCGCAGGAGACGTGGCTCACCGTTCTGCAGAGCCCGCCGCGCGACGGCACGAGCCCGCGCGGCTGGCTGGCAACGGTGCTCCGCAACTTGCGGCGCGAGTCGGCGCGCGGCGAGACGCGCCGTCAGTCGCGCGAGCAGTCGGCGGCACGCGCCGAGGCGCAGCCCGACACGCTCGACGTGATCGCGCGCGCCGCGATGCACCGCGAGCTCGTCGAGGCCGTGATGTCGCTGCGCGAGCCGTTCCGCACGACGATCCTCCTGCGCTTCTTCGACGAGAAGCCGCCGCGCGAGATCGCGCGCGAGCTCGACGTTCCCGTGCATACGGTGAACTCGCGTCTCGGTCGCGGTCTCGCGGAGCTGCGCGCCAAGCTCGACACGAATCGCGGCGGCGACCGCCGCGCGTGGATGATCGCGATCGCGCCGCTCGCGGAGCGCGGAGCGTCCTCGACATGGGCTTCCCCCACCGCCCCGTCGGCCATCGGAGCCCTCGTCATGGAAACCAAGTGGAAGATCGCGCTCGTCGCCGTGCTGGCCGTCGCCGGCGTTCTCGGAGTGCAGCACGCGCTCGATTCGGAGCCCGCGCGCGCGGACGAGGCACAGGTCGCGGCGGCGGACGTCGCTCCGGAGAAGCCGCGCGCGGGGTCGAGCCTCGAGCTGCGGCCGGGCTCGGAAGCTCGTTCGGCCGCGCGGGATCCAGAGTCGCAACCCGCCAGCGCCGACACGCGCACGCCGCCGGTGACGCGGACGCTTCGCGGTCGCGTGCTCGACGCGCAGGCGACGCCGCTCGCCGGGATCGTGGTGAAGTTCATTCCCGAAGCGCAGGCCGCTGGCGGCACGGAGTCGATTGCGCGCAGCGAGCGCGGCGGCGCCTTCGAGCTCGACGCGCCGACCGTGAGCGGGCGGATCGTCGTCGACGACGAGGACTACACGACGGTGATGGCGGGGCTCTTCCGGCCGCAGTCCTCGATCGAGCCGATCGTCGTCGCCACGACGACGCGGGCGCTGGCCGGGCGCGTGCACGATGCGGACGGTGCGCCGCTCACCGGAGCGCACGTGCGCCTGGTGCTCGACGAAACGTTCGCGACGCGCTTCGGGCACGTGATGGACGCGTCGCTCGACCAGAGTTGGACGTCGACCACCGACGCGCGCGGCGCGTTCGAGCTCCCCTCCGCGCCGCAGATCGACGGCGCCCGGCTCGAGACGAGCCTCGAGGGGTACCGCCGCGACGTGCGCGAAGCTCCCGATCGCGACGATCGTGCGATCGACATCCAGCTCACGCGCGCGGAGCCGCGGACGAACGCGCTCTCCGGGGACGTGCGACTCCCCGACGGATCGCCGGCGCGAGGCGCACGGGTCGCGTTCGGCGGGACGACGCTATCCTCGGATGAAACCGGGCGCTTCTCGTTCGACCTCTCGCAAGTCGCCGGCGACACCCTCGTCGCGCTCCAGCGCGGCTATCTGCCGGCCGAGCTCGAAGCCTCCGCGACGGCGCCGCGCTGGCCCGAGTTCGTCCGGCTGCGCCTTTCTGCCGCGCCGAACGCGCTCGCGGGTCGCGTCGTCGACGAGCGCGGCAATCCGCTGCCGAAGGTGCGCGTGTGGCTCGCCGACCCGACGTACTTCGGACAGGTCGAAGGTACGCCGACGCACGTCGAGCACGTGCTCGCCGGCGCGCCGACGAGCTCGGAGCTCGCCGCCATGGAGGCGGCGCATGGCGGGGAGTCGTACGACGGCCCCGATCTCCTGTGGTCGTTCGTCGCGACCGACGCCCACGGCAACTTCCGCGTCGAGGGTCTCTATCCGCGCGAGTACCGCCTCAAGGCGATGGATCCAAAGAGCCTCGTGATGATCGAGGACGGTCCGTTCGCGGCGGGCGACGAGCGGATCGAGCTGCGGCTCGACACCGGCGGCGAATACGAGAAGGTCTCCGGCCGCGTGCTCGCGCGGGACGGCACGCCCGTGCCCGGCGTGCGCGTGGCCGCGGCGCGGCGAGTCGCGACCGTGAAGGTCGACGATTGGTCGAGCTCGCGCGGATTCGGCGGCGACTCGACGGTGTCGGACGCGGAGGGCCGATTCGAGCTCGAGCACGTCGCGCGCGAAGGCATCTTCCTCACGCTGTTCGGCGATCCGATCCTCCCGACGTGGCACGAGTTCCCCGAGAAGGCGACGTCGACCGCGAAGACGCTCGAAGGACTCGCGATCGAGGTCGTTCGCCGCTGTCACGTGCAGGTCGAGCTCGGCGATCGCGTGACGCGCGCGGATCACTTCGCCGTGCTCGACGACAGCGGAGAGCGACTGCAGCTCTCGATCATCCGCGGCGAGAACGAGAGCACGAACAACGTGATGCCGCTCATCGACGGCCGTTCGCCGCCGATCGCGCTCGCCGAGCACGGGAAGACGCTCGTCTTGCTCCTCGACGACAAGGAAGTGGAGCGCCATCCGCTGACGCTCAAGCCGGGCGAGCTCAGCGTGCTGCGGCCTTGAGCACGCGCCGGCGAGAGCTCACGGACAGAACGCCAGCTCCAACGCATCCGAGAGGTTCGATCCGGCGCCGCCGGGCACGAGGTCGCGGAACCAGAACTGGAACCTCCACGTCGAGCCCGGCGTGATCGCGCCCGCGCCGGCGAGCGCGTCGAAGTCGAGCGCGATCTGCGCGCTGCCCGTCGCGTTCGTCTGCACGATCGGCAATCGGAACAGACCGGGAGCGAACGGACTGACGCACAAGTAGCCGTCGGCCATCGGCGCGTGGAACGCGTCGAGCCCGTAGAAGAACGTGCCTGGACTCGTCGCCGCGGCGTGCGTGGCCACGAGCGACGCCGCGTTCGCGGAGATCGACAAGCTACCGACGAGCTCGATGTGCGCGGCGAATCCCGACGAGTTCACCGTGCTCTCGCAGTAGTTGACGGCGTGCCCCGAGCACGGACCGAGCGGAACTCCCGAGCTACGCCACTCTGGATCACTCGGCTCCGCGAGCGGCGTCGCACCGAGCTGGCCGTGGTGCCCGAGCAGCGACGAGTCGTGCGCCACCTGCCCCGCGCCTTCGTCGAAGCGCCAGTAGCCGACGAGACCGGGCTCCGTGCCGACGAGCGCCGCCGACCACGTGGACTGGATCTCGAGCGGCGTGCGCGGGTAGTCCCAGATGCGGATCTCGTCGAGCTCGCCCTTGAAGTACTCGTTCTGGAGCTCCACGGGCAGACCCGCGCCGAAGTACAAGTCGATCAGCGGATCGTGCTTCAAGAGGCCCAGGCCGTGCGTCACCGTCGAGACGTGCGTGCCGTCGACCCAGAACTGGGCTTCGTACGCCGTGTACATCCCGAGGAAGTGGTGCCACGTGCCGTCGTACGCGGTGTGCGACTGCCCGTCCTTCGCCTGGGCCCAGTAATCCTTCCCCTGCGTGACGAGCAGCTGCATGCGCTGGTCGAGATCCTGGTCGGCGGTGATGAAGTAGGTGTAGTGATCACCCTTGCGGAGCAGGCGGCTGTTCCAGTCCTGGAGGCCGTCGATCTTGGCCCACAGCTCGATGGTGATCTCTCCGGGCTCGAGCGCGGCGCTGCGCGTCACGCGCACGAAGTCGTCGACACCGTCGAACGCAAGACAACTCCCAGCTCCTCCGGCAATCGAGTTGCCGTGGACGAGCAACAGGACCAGCGTGAGCGAAGAGACCCTCGGCACGAAACGGCGCTTCACGGCGAACCTCCACGGGGTGTCTGCGCGTCGTTCTAGCGCAGCGCGGTTCGCCGCCGCTCCCGCACGTGTGCGTAGACGTCACGGAACGTGAGCGGATCGCTTCTCGGGCGCCCGGAGCGAGCTCCGCGCGCTGCGGCCTGGATTCGGATCGGACGAGCGACCCACCTTCGCGCCGGTCGCGCGGAGCGTCGATCGGCACTTTTCGGTGTCGGCGATCGTGATTGCCGGAAGGGAGCGCAGGCTAGACTCGTCCCGGGACCACATGACGAGGATCGTCGTTGTGCTCGTGTGCGCCTTGGGCCTCGCGCTCGCGTGGCTCTGCTTCGTCCAGTCGGAGCGAGCCGGCGTCGTCGATGCGACTCCCGCGAGCTCGTCGCGACGGTCTGCGGACGCCGCACAACCGGATGTGACTCTCGATCTGGTCGAGGAGACACCGTCCGCTCGACACTCGCCAGAGGAGAGCCGCGGCGAATCGGCCCAGCCTCCGCTCGCTCCGCATTCCGCGCAGGAGCCGCCGAACGCGACGTGGCACCGCCTGGCCGTGCGCGTGCTCGACGCCCGAACCCGCGAGCCGATCGCGCGCTGCAGGCTCATGTTCGCGCAGCCCGACCGCTCGACGGGTTGGTTCACGACCGACGGCGGCGGCCGGATCGAGACCAACGCGGTGTTCGTGAGCGGTTCCATCGACGTTCGGCTGACGCCGTCGGAGATGGGGGTCGACGACAGCGTCGCGTCGATCGAGCCGAACCGCATCTGGATCGACGCGAACGCCGGCCCGAGCCAACTCGTGGAGGTCGAGCTCCTCGCGACGCGATCGATCCCGATCGAAGTGCGCGTCCAGAACGACGACGGCACGCCGGCGAATGGCGCGATGCTCTCGGTCTCTCTGGACGCCGATCGCGCGTTGGTCGCCGACCACGAGCAGCGGAACGAGCTCAAGAGCAACTTCATGGCGCACTGCGACGACGCCGCGACGTGTACGTTCTGGGTCTCGCCCAAGGCGGGCGCGGTGTGCCGCCTGTCGATGATCGCGTTCCATACGGGCGGAATCGGCGCGAACGAGACGATCGAGCCTCCGCTCGCGCCCGCGAAGGTCGTGCTCGTGCTCGATCGCGGACGCAACTTCTCCGTGCGCGTCGTCGATCCGCGCGGCGTGCCGGTCGCCGGGGCCAAAGTGGAGCTGATGTCTCGCAGCGACGGGTCGCAGTCGTTCGCGCTCAACGAGACCACGGACGAGAGCGGAGTCGCCGCGTTCTCGAAGGTGCCGAACGGGGCGTTCGACCTCGGCGCGTCGCACGAGTCGTCGCGACGCTTGACCGAGACGACGATCGAGCTGGCGCCGGATCACGCTTCGGATGTCGAGATCGTGCTGCCCGACTCGCCCGAGCGGCTCGCCGTGCGCGGCGTCGTCTTGGACGAGAACGGTGAGCCGCTCGACGACATCGACGTGCGCGTCGAGTCGCCACGCGGCGGCGTGGGCCTCCAAACCGATTCGAACGGCACGTTCGAAGCGTGGATGCCGCCGAGCGACGCATTGATCGTCGAAGTGGGATCGACAGCTCTCTCCGATGTCTTCGACCCGCCGCGAGGTCCGGTCGAATTCGGCACGACGAGCTTCGTGGCGCGCCGCAGCCGCGTCCCGACGCGCACGCGGGTCCGGATCCAAATCGTCGGGCGCGACACGGGCAAGCCGATCCCGAACGCACGGATCGATTCCGCCGCGCGCTCCGACGGCGTGTTCTCCGAGGAGCGCTCGAAGGACGGCTGGGCGAGCTTGAACGTCACCGACCGGCCGGATGCCTGTCTCTTGTTCTCGGCGGCGGGATACAAGTCCGTGCTGCGGGAGTGCCGCGAGCTGCTTCCGCCGCTCGCGCGTCCCGACGACATCACCATCGAGCTCGAACGCGGGTTCGAGCGACGTCTGACCTTCGTCGACGGTGACACCTCGGAACCGCTCTCGGGCGTGACGATGACGCACCCTTCGGGCGCGGTCGTGCGTGCCGACGGCGGCGGCAACGTGTTCCTCTCGGCGCCCGAATGGCCGACGCACTATCGCGTCGAATGCGACGGGTACCCTGCGTTCGACTGGGAGCCGACCGCGTTCTCCAGCTGGAAGCGCGTGATGCGACTCGAGAAGATGATTCGCTGATCCCCCTCACGAGTCCGCCACCATGATCCAAACCGAATCCCACGGCTCCGTCACGCTCCTCCGTCTCGCTCACGGCAAGGCCAGCGCGCTCGACCTCGAGTTCCTGCAAGCGATCACCGCCGCGCTCGTGCGCGAGGCGAGCTCGACCTCGCGCGCGGTCGTTCTCACCGGCACCGGCTCGATCTTCTCCGCCGGCGTCGACCTCCACCGCCTCGTCGGCGGCGGCAAGGAGTACGTCGCGCGCTTCCTGCCCGCGCTCGACGAGTGCTTCCTCGAGCTCTTCAACTTCCGAAAGCCGGTCGTCGCCGCGGTCAACGGTCACGCGATCGCGGGCGGCATGATGCTCGCCTGCGCGTCCGACCACCGCGTGCTCGCGCAGGGCAAGGCGACCGTCGGCATCCCCGAGCTCAAGGTCGGCGTGCCGTTCCCGCTCGCGCCGCTCGAGGTCGTCCGCCACGCGCTCGCGCCGCACGTGTTGCAGGAAGCCGTCTTCACCGGACGGCTGTACAACGTCGAGGAGTGCCGCGCGAACGGCATCGTCGACGAGGTCGTCGAGCCCGTGAACCTGGTCGACCGCGCGCTCGAGCGCGCGAGCGAGCTCGCGGCGCTGCCCTCGGCGGCTTACGCGCTGACCAAGCGACAGATGCGTCTCCCGGCGCTCGACACGATCGAGCGACACGGCGCGCGCGCCCGCTCCGAAGCGCTGGCCCTCTGGGCCGACCCGCAGACGCTCGCCGCCGTGCGCGCCTACATCGATCGGACGATCAAGAAGTAGCGGACGGGAGCGGGATTCCCGGCGATCCGGCCTGCGGAACCGTGGCCATCGGGCTTCGCGTGTGAGACAACAGCGGCGTCGGCCCGATCACCCGCGTCTCCTTCCTTATATGAAGCACCTCCCCACACTGCTCCTCGGCTCGATCCTGCTCTCCGCCTGCGCGACGACGTCCTCGAACGAAGTCGCCGACACCAAGATGGCGCTGCCCCCCGGCGCCGAGACGCGCTCCCTCACCGGCGATCCGCTCTTCCCGCCGCTCCTCACGACCGCGGAGCTGAAGAAGAAGGAAGGCGAGCTCGCCGAAGCGCGCGCGAACTACGAAGCCGATCCGTCGAGCGCCGACGCGCTGATCTGGTTCGGCCGCCGGACCGCGTATCTCGGCCGCTTCAACGACGCGATCACGATCTTCACCGAAGGCATCGCGAAGCACCCCAGCGACCCGCGCATGTACCGCCACCGCGGACACCGCTGGATCACGATGCGCCAGTTCGACAAGGCGATCGACGACCTGTCGCGCGCCGCGAAGCTCGTCGAGAACCGTCCGGACCAGATCGAGCCGGCGGGCAATCCGAACGAGAAGAACATCCCGCTCGAGACGCTCAATCAGAACGTCTACTACCACCTCGCGCTCGCGCACTACCTGAAGGGCGACTTCGCGAAGGCGTTGCCGAACTGGCGGCACGCGATGCGTTACTCGGACAACCCCGATTCGCTGTGCTCGGGGACGCACTGGACGTACATGACCTTGCGACGCATGGGCCGCGACGAAGAAGCGCAGAAGCTCCTCGCGCCGATCCACGCCGACATGCCGATCGTCGAGTACCACGCGTACCACAAGCTCTTGCTCGTCTACAAAGGCGAGCTCGACGCGGATCAGCTCCTGGAAGAGACGCGCTCGGCCAACAAGTCGGGCTCCGACTATCCGACGATCGGATACGGCGTCGGCAACTGGCACCTCTACAACGGACGCGAAGGGCGCGCATACGAAGTCTTCGCCAAGATCGCGGAAGCGGAGATGTGGCCGGCGTTCGGACGCATCGCGTCGGAAGCGGAGTTGACGCGAGCGAAGGTGACGCAGCCGTAAACCGACCAACGTCTCGCATGCGCGCGCACGCGCGCGTGCGCGCGTTTGAGCGAACGACGGGCCGCGCTGGCGCCGAATCGACGGGCGTTGAACCAGTGCGGCGTGCGCACCAGAATCCTCGCCTCGTCGCCGCCTCCCCGGCGACGCGCGCACCATGTCCAGCAGTCGAGTCGAAGAGCAGACCGCCGTCGATCCCGTCTGCGGCATGCAGGTCGTGCCGAGCCGCGCGGCAGCGTCGTACGAGCACGAGGGCGAGACCTACTCCTTTTGTGCGACGTCGTGTCGCGATCGCTTCCGTCAGGATCCGCAGAAGTACCTGAAGCCGAAGTCGGCTCCCGAGGCGATGGCGCGCGTCGCGGACGACACGCGCGTCTACACGTGCCCGATGCACCCCGAGGTGCAGCAAGTCGGTCCGGGCACGTGCCCCAAGTGCGGCATGGCGCTCGAGCCGATGGTCGCGTCGCTCGACGATCGACCCGATCCCGAGCTCGTCGACATGCGCCGGCGGTTCCTCGTCTCCGCGGTGCTCTCCGCGCCGGTCGTCTTGATCGCGATGTCGCACGTCCAGCCCGCGGGAGCGGCGCACGGCGGCTCCGCTTCGATGTCGTCATGGCTGCAGCTCGCGCTCTCGACGCCGGTCGTGCTGTGGGGCGGCTGGCCGTTCTTCCAGCGCGGGTGGCGATCGATCGTCGCGTTGCGCCTGAACATGTTCACGCTGATCGCCATCGGCACGGGCGCGGCGTACCTGTTCAGCGTCGCGGCGACGGTCGCGCCCGAGCTCTTCCCCGAATCGTTCCGCGAGCACGGCTCCGTGCCGGTGTACTTCGAAGCCGCGGCGGTCATCACGACGCTGGCGCTGCTCGGTCAAGTGCTCGAGCTCCGCGCGCGTCACGCAACCGGTGGCGCGATCCGCGCGCTGCTGGCGCTCGCGCCGAAGACCGCGCGCCGCATCGCGCTCGACGGAAGCGAGGAGGAGATCCCGATCGAGCACATCCGTCCCGGCGACGCGCTCCAAGTGCGGCCCGGCGAGCGCATTCCCGCCGACGGCGTCGTCGTCGCCGGCGAGAGCTCCGTCGACGAATCGATGATCACCGGGGAGCCGCTGCCGGTCGAGAAGACCTCCGGCGCGCGCGTGACCGGCGGCACGATGAACGGCACCGGCGCATTCGTGCTTCGCGCCGAGCGCGTCGGTGACGATTCTCTGCTCGCGCAGATCGTGCGTCTCGTCGCCGGGGCGCAGCGCAGCCGCGCGCCGATCCAACGTCTGGCCGACAAGATGTCGGAGTGGTTCGTTCCGGCGGTCGTGATCGTCGCGATCCTGACGTTCGCCGTGTGGGCGTTCGCGGGTCCCGAGCCGCGATTCGCGTACGCGCTCGTCAGCGCCGTCTCCGTGCTGATCATCGCGGGTCCGTGCGCGCTCGGCCTGGCGACGCCGATGTCGATCATGGTCGGGACGGGAGCGGGAGCGCGCGCGGGCATCCTCATCAAGGACGCGGTCGCGCTCGAGACGCTGGCGAAGGTCGACACGCTGATCGTCGACAAGACGGGCACGCTCACGGAAGGCCGCCCGAAGCTGAACGCGCTCGTCCCCGCGGAGGGTTTCGACGAGAGCGAGCTCTTGCAGCTCGCCGCGACGCTCGAATCGGTGAGCGAGCACCCGCTCGCGGGCGCGATCGTCGGGGCGGCGCGCGAGCGCGGCCTCGTGCTCGGCGAGGTCACGGGCTTCCGTTCGATCACGGGTCAAGGCGTCGTCGGCGGCGTGCGGATCTTCACGGGGACCGGCGCGAGCCCGCGGTCGCGCGACGTCGTCGTCGGCAACGCGGATCTCATCGCCGCGCGCGGCGCCGATCCGAGCTCGCTCGCCGATCGCGCGGACGAGCTGCGGCGAAAAGGACACGGCATCGTGTTCGTCGCCGTCGACAAGAAGCTCGCCGGACTCGCCGGCGTGCTCGATCCGATCCGGCCGACGACGCGCGAGGCGATCTCGCGCCTCGCCGCGAGCGGCGTCGAGATCGTGATGGTGACCGGCGACAACCGGACGAACGCGGAGGTGGTCGCGCGCGAGCTCGGCATCCCGCGCGTCGAGGCGCAGGTGCTCCCGGACCGCAAAGCCGACATCGTTCGCGCGCTGAAGGCCGAAGGTCGCACGGTCGCGATGGCAGGTGACGGCATCAACGACGCACCGGCGCTCGCCGAGGCCCACGTCGGCATCGCGCTCGGCACGGGGACCGAGATCGCGATGGAGAGCGCCGGAGTGACGCTCGTGCGCGGCGACTTGCTCGGGATCGTGCGCGCGCGGACGCTGTCGGAAGCAACCCTGAAGAACATCCGCCAGAACCTGGCGTTCGCTTCGGTCTACAACCTGCTCGGGGTGCCGATCGCGGCCGGCGTTCTCTACCCCGCGTTCGGCCTGCTCCTCTCGCCGATGATCGCGAGCGCCGCGATGAGCGCGAGCTCGGTGTCGGTCATCGCCAACGCCCTGAGGCTGCGGCGCGTGCGGCTGTGAGCGCGATCGAACCGGCGAGAACCCGCGAGAGCGCCGCGATTTCCGTCGACCTCGCGACGGCCGTCCGTCCTCTTCCCTCACCCGCCCGCCGCGGCTAGGATCTCCGCCCTCTTGGGGACGTAGCTCAGCTGGTAGAGCGTCGCGTTCGCAATGCGAAGGTCGAGGGTTCGATCCCCTTCGTCTCCACCAAGCACACGCGTGAGGGGAGCGCCAGTCGGTGCTCCCCTCGCGATTTCAGCGAGCTTCGGTCGGTTACTTCGCCTGGATCGCCGGCAACGTGGACGCCGCCTTGCCGAGTGCGGCGAGCTCACTCTCGCTCATCGTCTTCTCGCCCGCGTACGCAATGCCGACCACCGCGCGCACCTCGCCCTGCGCGTCGAGCACCGGCAGCGCGACCGCCGCTTGGGCGTCGACCGCGCGCGCTCCGGGACGCACGTCGCCCGAGCGGTCCGTCTGGATGTTGCACGTCGACACCGGCTGATTGCGCTCGAGCGCGAGCCCGGCCATTCCCTTCCCGCGCGGGACCTTCTGCACGACTTGCTGCACCGGCGGCGGGATGCGCACCGCGGCCACGAGCTCGAGCTCGTCGGGCGCGGAACGCCGGTGCACCGTGCCGGCGATCCCGCCGTGCGTCTCGAGGAACTTCTCGAGCCAGGCTTGCGGCGTCTGCGTCGGCGTCGGCGAGCTCATGCAGCTCGCGATGATACTCAGGAGCGCGAGCGCGGCCAGCCACCCGTGGACTCCAAGGCGCGGCATCGGGCGATTCTCGCTCACCGCCGCCAACGCGGCCGGCGCTTCTTGAGGTTCAATCCGCCGTTCGAGATCTCGCCTTCGAACTTCTGGACGAGCGACACGATCTCCGGACCGAACGCGTCGATCTGCCACGCGAGCACGCCGTCGATGCGCGCCAGGGCGCCGAGATCGCGCGGCCGAGCGCGCGCGAGCCGCAAGAGCACGTGGCGATTGACCATGTAGGCCGCGTCGACGCCCATCTTCTCGGCTTGCGTCTTGCGCCAGTTCTTCAGCCGCTCGTGCAGCTCGATCTCCTCGTCGGAGAGCTCGCTCGTGCCGTCCTTGCTCTTGTGCTCGGCGACTTGCCGCAGCGGCCCGAGCTCGAGCGCGCGCTTCACGGCCGCGACGACCTCGTCTCCCATCTTGCGCGACTGCTTCCACGAGAAGCCGCCGACCTTCGTCAGATCGGTCGGGTGGCGCGGCTGCGCGCGCGCGAGCGCGACCAGCGTCTCGTTGTTGATCACGCGGAACGGCGGTTGATCGGACTCGCGCGCGATGCGCTCGCGCAGCACGAACAGCTCGCGCAGCACCTGTCGCTCGAGCGGTCCGAGCTCGCGCGCGCCCTTGATGCGCGCGAAGCCGTCGGGGTCGAACACCGGCTCGGGCGGCACGAGCTGCTCGAGACGCAGGCACTCCCCCGCCACGATCATCGCGCGCGAGCGCGCCTCGAGCTGCGCCTTCTGCTCGCGCATGAGGCCGATCAGGTAGTGCGTGTCGAGCCGCGCGTACCGGATCTGCTTGTCGGTGAGCGGCCGCTGTCCCCAGTTCGAGCGCTGCATCGACTTGTCGAGCTGCACCTGGAAGTGCTCGAGCAGCACCGAAGCGAGCCCGGGGTTCTGCGAGCCGAGCGTCGCCGCGGCCACGCGCGTGTCGAACAGGTTCCGGAACTCGAAGTCGAAGTCGCGCTTCAGGATCAGGATGTCGTACTCGCCGTCGTGGAAGACCTTGGTCTTCGTCGGATCGGCGAGCATCCGTCCGAGCGGCTGCATGTCGAATCCGGCCAACGGATCGACCAGGTAGTCGCGATCCTCGACCGTGATCTGCACGAGGCACACCTTCTCGCGGTAGCTGAAGAAGGAGTCCGCCTCGGTGTCGACGGCGATCTCGCTCTGACGCGCGAGGTCCTCGAGCAACCGGTTCAGCCCACGCGCATCCTGGACCAGTGTCGGGGGGGGCAGGTCGAGAGACATGGACGATCGCGCGGATCTTCGGCCGGAGGAGGGCCAGCCTAGCGGACGCGCGCGACAGGGCAACGCGCCGAAATGCGGCTTCGTGTCATGCGACTTTCCTGCCAGCGCCCTCGGCACGCTCCGCCGATGCCCGGAGCATCGAGCCGTCTGGCGGTCGCGGCGCGCCGTGCGACAATGCGCGCTCTCGGTTCGCACAGGAGGAGTCGCGATGAGACGGCCCGTCTCCCGTTTCGTGCTCGTTCCGATTCTCGCACTGCCGGCCGCCGCGGGCGGCGTGCTCGTCGTCGACGCGGACAGCCCCGGCGGATTCGCCGACATCCAAGCGGCGGTCGACGTGGCGGCCGACGGCGACGTCGTGCTCCTGAAGACCGGCGAGTACTCCGGATTCACGATCGTCGACAAGGACCTCACGGTCGTCACCGACGAGCTCAACGACGTCGTGATCCGGGGTGCGATCGTCGTCCAAGAACTGAGCGCCCCGAAGACCGTGCTGCTGACGGGGCTCGCGGGCGTCGGCGACGAGCGCGCCGGCGGCAGCAGCCTGATGCTCCTCGACAACGACGGCATCGTGTGGGTCGAGGGATGCGTGCTCCGCGCGTCGCCGTCCGGCGCGTGCGGAGCTCCCGGAGCGGCCGTGCACGTCCAACGCTCGGACCGCGTGATCATCGTCCGCAGCGATCTCCACGGTGCCGAAGCCATCGCCGGCGAAGGCGCGGGAGGCGCGGGGCTGAGAGTGATCGATTCCTCGGTCGTGACGCACAACTTTGGCGCGCTCGGCGGCGCCGCGAGCTGGCTGGGTTGCGTCGATCCGCCGTGGAACGGCGCCGCCGGCGGCGCGGGCGCGATCGTCGAGGGAGAGTCGTTCCTCTTCTCGTCCGCCGACCGGTATGTCGGGGCGGCGGGCGGAAGCGGCGGACACGTGAGCGCGGGCGGAAACGGCGGCGACGGTCTGGTCGTCCTCGCGCCGGGCCAAGTCGAGTCGTTCGAGTCGAACTTCGTCCCCGGCGCCTTCGGAGCCGGAGGATCGTGCGGATTTCCCGATTGCACCGACGGGCTTCCCGGCTCGCCGTCGGTCGGCGACGTGCACGTCATCGGCGGCGCGACGACGACGATCACGGGTGGGCCGCCGGTGCGCGAAGGCTTGCCGGTGATGACGATCGTGTACGCCTACCCCGGCGCGCGGTACGCGCACGAACTCTCCGCGCGCGCCGACTTCCAGTGGTCGGCCGAGCAGCGCGGCATGCGCATGACGGTGGGCGGTCACCAGACGCTGCTCGGTCACATTCCGCCGAGCGGCGTCGTCGGAGTGCTCACGATGGCGCCGCTCCTCGCGCCCGGGGAGCACGCGCGGCGCATCTTCACGCAGTACTCGTATTGGGGCGCGAACGTGCCGCGGACGCTCGGGAGCCCGCGCGCGATCGTCGTGCTCGATTCGTCGCTGTAGCGGCGTGCGCCGCTATCGCGCGTCGCCGAGCTCGACTGCGAGTCGGGGTCTCGCTTCGCTCGGCGCGTCGAGCTCGCCCACCTTGACCTTGCGCACGCCGTTCCAAGGTGGGCGCTCCTTCTGACGGCTCTCATGGGCCTTGACCTGCGCACGAAGCTCGACCGTCGACTCGGGGAGCCAGACGCAGAACTCGAAGCCGCGCTCGGTCATCCGCTGATCCTTGGCGGTCAGCTCCAGCTTCGTGATCCCCGTCGGAGTGAGTACGTCCACGAGGAGCGTGTCGTGGGGGAACAAGCCGCGACTCGCTCGCCGCCCTGGCTCGGGCGGCATCGTCATCCGGAAGTCCAGTGTGGTCTCGACCCCGCGCTCCAGCGCACAGCTCACCGAGTGAGTGGCTCCCGGCTGGATGAGAAGCGTGTGATGGGACTCCGACAATCCGCGACCACGCACGAGCAAAGTGTGCATGCCCGCAGGTACTTCGGCGACGAATGCCCGCTCCGCGTCGTTCCACCGCAACGGGCGTCGGGCGTCGAACGATTCCAACGTTCCGAGGAGGTGTCGATCGAACGACTCGGTGACGAGCGTAGCTTCGGCGTCCCGCGGGCGTGATCCTCGCGGCAGGTCGAGCGTGACACGCAGCGTCCCCGGCCGCGCCAGCGTGAGCTCGTGCGTCCGCGGCGCGCGTGGAGTGTGCTCGATCTTGGCGAGCTTCCACGCGCCCAGGTCCGGACGCCATCCCACGATGTCGTACAGTCCCCCGGAAAGCGGCGCGGAGATGAAGTGCTGCGCGTCCGGTGCGCGAGCGATCACGGTCGACGTCGCGGCTTGCCACGATCGCACCTCGAGGAGCTGCGGCACCGTCTGCGGGTCCCCCACGAGGGACAATTCGATCGGAGCCCGTTCGTTCATCCAGCTCGGCACCACGAAGTCGGACTCGCCGCGACCGGCCTTCAGCTGCCGGAAACCAAAGCACGGCTCCACCTCGCCCGGAAGCGTGAATTGAATCTCGTACGCGATCGTGGGTCGACAACCGCCGAAGAAGAACCGCCCGTGCTCATCGGTCACCGTCGACCGCGCCCTGCCTTCGGCGGCGTGCGAATTCGTGAATCCAAGCTCCACCGTCGCGCCCACCACGGGCACACGACCGTCCAGGAGTCGTCCTACGAAAGAGGGACTCTGATCGAGTCGAAGATCGAGGCGCGTTTCCCCGCTGGCTTCGAGCACGCCATCGAATCGCGCCGACCGGCACGCAGGCGAGTGCTCCGTGACGCGCAGCGAGAACTCCCCCTGCGCGAGCCCGTCGATGTGAAACGCGCCGTACGCATCGGTCGAGGTTTCGCGATGGACCAGCCCCTTCCGCTGGACCAGCTCGACGCGCGCGTCGAGGACCGGCGCGCCCGCGGCGTCCGTGCAGACGCCCTGTATCGCACTCGGCGCCGGGAGGGTGATCTCGAGCAGGCCTCCCGCCGACGGCGTCGGGATCGTCGCGCTCCAGAAGGGTCGTTCAGGCGCGATCGCGATGACGTCGACGAGGTGGACGTCCGGGAACACGAGCGCCGCGCGCCCATCGCGATCGGTGGTCGCGCGCGGCGGAACCGGCGAGATCTCGAGGTGTCCGCGCAGCGTCCCCGCTTGCGTGTGCTTGCGGTCGGGATCGATGAGGACGATCGCTCCGTCGACCGCGGTGCCGTCGGCGGAGCGAACGCGGACTTCCGCCCTGCCGCGAGTGGGAGCGAGCACGATGTCGAACGCATCTCGCACGAAGATCGATTCGACGTACGCGCGCGCGGACGAACACCAATCGGCGTGGCTCGCCCACAGGAGTCCGCCGGCCGCCTCGATCGAGTAGCGGCCGTGCGCGTCCGTCACGACC